>MEWP01000159.1:0-36578 GCA_001775395.1 candidate division Zixibacteria bacterium RBG_16_53_22
CTCGATGTCTTGAACGAGAGAACATGGGAGCTCGAGAAATCGCAGGCGCAACTCAGCAATATATATGAAACCACGCGAGCCCTATCCGGGATTCTCGAGATGGACAGGCTACTTCAGGAGATTCTGAATGTCGCCCATAGGATTTTTCGACTCCAGAAATGTCAGGTCTATCTGACCAACGTCGCGGCCGACTGCCTCTATCTCTATGCCAGCCTCAATAACTCCAACAAGCGCATATTCGAGAAGCCGCCGATGCATGTAAGGGATACCAGCCCGTTGATGGAGGTTGGCGACAGGACGGCTCTCTTCAAGCAGCTGAATTTCGATAATGGCGAAGGCGGCGCCGATTTCCTCGATATCCCGCTGGTTTCGCGGGGGAAACTCATCGGCATCGTCAGGGTGGTCACCGAAAAGGGAAACATGCCGACCGAGCGCGAGAGACACCTTCTCATGATTTTCGCCAACGCCGCGGCGGTGGCTATCGATAACTCTCTCTTGCATAAGAAAACCGAAGAACTTACAATAACGGATGCGCTGACCGAACTGTACAATTACCGGTTTTTCCGGAACAAACTCGCCGACGAGCTTCGGCGCGCCGACCGATATCGGCAGAGATTTTCACTCTTGATGATGGACCTGGATCATTTCAAGAAGGTCAACGATGCCTTTGGACATCAGACCGGGAATATTGTCTTGCGCGAAATCGCCAATGTCATTAAGCTGTGTGTGCGTGATGTCGATATTGTGGCCCGCTATGGAGGCGAGGAGTTCGCGGTGATTCTTCCCCAGACCGGGGATCAGGACGCGCTTGTAATTGCGGAGCGAATCAGGGTGGCCACCGAAAAGGCGTTCTTCTCCGACGCCCAGGGACATCGGGACCTGCAGATCACTGTCTCGATCGGAGTGGCGAGTTACCCCAACGGAGTTCACACGCTCGATCAATTGCTCGAGAAGGCCGATAAGGCGCTCTATCAGGCCAAGGCCGACGGCAGGAATCGAGTGCACATGGCCAATACCGAAAAGAGAATTTCGGTTAATGTTCCCGTATGACAGAGGTTTTCAATCCAGCCAACTTCCTCATACTGGGCTTCGATGGCCTGGAGCCATCTAATAAATTCCTGAATTTAATCCAGAATAGCCCGCCCGCGGGATTCCTTCTTCTGGGCCATAACTTTCATGATCTGGAACAACTGCGCTCTCTTGTGGCAGGCTTGAAATCGGCCTGCAGCGAAAGGACAATCCTGGCCGTCGACCAGGAGCCGGGGCGTGTCCAAAGGTTAAAGGGGACCTTTCCATTATCGAGGAAGCCATCGTATTATATCAAGCAGGGCGGCCTGACTGAATTCCGCGCCTGGTGTGGCGCCACAGCCGACATGATGGCCATGGCCGGATTAAACATGAACCTGGCCCCGGTTGTCGACCTGAATATTATTGCCGGCAAAAATTCCGTGCTGAGGGATCGGGCATTCGGCGACAATCCAGGGAGGGTTTCGGAATTTGGAGAGGTCCTAATCGAGGAATTCAAGAGTCGCGGCGTTACTACCTGTGCCAAGCATTTCCCCGGGCTTGGGGGAGGTTCCGGAGATCCGCACCAGGTGTTGACCAGGTCAGATGAAACCCTCGAACGGTTTCTTGATTTTCACTGGAGGCCGTTCAGAGCGGCTATCGAATCCAACGTGGTTTGTGTTATGACTACCCATATGCTGGCGCCTGCCATCGATCCCGAAAACTGCGCCACGTTTTCGAGCAATGCGGTCAGCCATCTTAGAAATACGCTGGGCCATCGCGGGCCGATAATATCCGACGATCTTTGCATGTCTGGGGCGAGGACCGGTTATACGATAGGCGAGGCGGCGGAAAAATCACTTTGTGCAGGACATAATCTCCTGATCATCTCCAAGAACATCGACTTGCAAATTCAAGCGATAGATTCGATTCGAAGGCGTTGTGCCGTGGATCCCAATTTCATGAAATTGGCCATCGAAAACGAGAAAGCGTTGGAAACCTTCAAGAATGCACTCTAATTTTCTCACCCATCTAAAATCGGGCAAAAGCCTGAATATTCTCGGGATCAATTCCGGCACCAGCGCCGATGGCATAGACATGGCGCTATGCAGATTCGCAACCGGCAAACCCAGGATAATATCATGCGCCACTCGTCCTTTCGGTCATCGCCTGACGGCCAGGATTATTTCGGCGGGGGAACCGAATTTCAACAATGGGGTCGAGTGGTTGAGGCTCGATGCCGAACTTGGGGAGATTCTTGGTGAAAACGCAAGAAGATTTATTAACAGGGCTGCCAGGCTTGATATTCGTATCGACCTGATAGCCGTTCATGGGCAGACCGTTCGCCATCTGCCGGACAATACCTCTCACAGGATAACATATCAAGTGGGAGATGCCGCCCGAGTGGCGCGGATAACGGGCCTTCCGGTCATAACCGATTTCAGGCGCTCCGATATCGCGGCCGGCGGTGAGGGAGCGCCCTTGTCTCCAATACTGCATGAGGCCCTGTTCAGGCATAGAAGCTTATGGCGGGCGATTGTCAATATTGGGGGAATATCGAATGTGACGGTGCTTCCGCCCTTTGGTTCAAAGTCCAGGCCTTTCGCGGCCGATTGCGGCCCCGGCAATATGCTGACAGATCGGGCAGTGCAAAACCTCTACGGTAAGGCCTATGATAGAGGCGGAAAGATTGCGCTATCGGGGGGCTCTCGCCCCGACGTGGTAAGGAAATTTCTGGCTGATCCGTACTTTTTGAGGAAACCTCCCAAATCGACAGGCCGAGAGTATTTCGGGGAGCCGTATTTGGAAAAGGTGATGCGACAACTCGGGAAAGCATCGCCCGAGGATATTGTCGCGACCCTTACTGAAATCACGGTTGGGGCCATGGCCGATTTCTTATCGGGATTTTGCCCCAGGGTCGAGGAAATATACCTTTGCGGTGGAGGCGCCCATAACAAGGCTATCCTTGGCAGGCTTCGCTCAATAATACCAAATGTCAGAGTATCGACAACCACCGACCTTAAGTATGACCCCGATTACCTGGAGGCCCTGCTCTGGGCATATCTTGCCTGGCGTTTCATGAAAAGGCAGCCCGTGTCGGCGCGCGGCTATACCGGAGCGAAAAAACCCTATATTCCGGGCAGGCTATGTCTGCCGTAAGATCAATTCTCAGTTCCCTGGTGATTGTTCTTATCTTATGCGCGAATTTGGCGGCCCAGGATTATCTTGACAGATTATCGAAAAGGTTTAAGCGCGAGATTCCCATTCAATTGTACGAGGGGTCAGAGGGGAGAATTGGAGTCAGGGGAGAAGCGGTCATCGAGTGCTACCGGGGCCTGAAACTTGTGGAGATTTTCTATTTTTCGACCGATATCAAATTTCGCTATCGCAATAATGGCATAGAGATCAGCGATGAAGACGATATCTTGACTTATGGCCTGGCAGAGGTTCGTGTCAAGCCCCGTCATGGATCGTCACTTGTGACGTTCAATGGCCGGGCCTATCGTGGCTATATTAAATGCAAGTACCAGAATTCCCCGGAAAAAGCCCTAATCCTCAACATGGTGGATATCGAGGATTATCTCCGGGGGGTCCTGCCGGCGGAAATTGGGGAAAGGGCCCCGGACGAATACGAGGCTGTCAAGGCGCAAGCCGTAGCGGCTCGAACCTACGCTGTCTGGAGGCTGACCGATAATGAGTTCTCGGGGTATCTCTCTCCCACGGTGGCTGACCAGGTTTACACCGGGTTTGACACCGAGAAGGAGTTTCTCAGCCGGGGGATAGAGGAAACCAGGGGAGAGATAATGATATTCGAGGGCCGGCCAATCGCCGCCTTTTATCATGCTGTCTGCGGGGGGCACACCTCGCCCGTGGAGAAGATATGGCCGGAGCGCAATCCGGCCGATTATCTTGTCGGGGCCGATGATGACACTTTTTGCACTTGGGCAAAAACCTACTCCTGGAGCGAGTCATATACTTTAGAAAGGCTAAGGGAAACGCTCATCAGGTATTTCACAGGCAAAAACGGCGCCAGGGCCAGGGATTTTGAATCGATAAACGATCTTAAGTTTGCCATTGACAAGAGGAGCGGCCGGGTGGAGATGATGGAGGTCAACACTGATGCCGGCGTGTTCCGCGAAACCAGCGACAGGATCCGCTGGGTCTTCTTAAGAGCGTCACCTGCGGGAGCGATTCTGCCCTCAACTAATTTCACGCCGCACAAGGTGGTCGTCGAAGGTAAGCTGGCAGGTCTGGAGATATCGGGTCTCGGCAATGGCCACGGGGTAGGTATGTGCCAATGCGGGGCCATCGGACGTTCGCGCGCAGGAGAGGAGTACGATAGTATCCTGAAGCATTACTATGGCCCTATCAAGCTTGCTGAATTATATTGATGCGGATGATTTTCGGTGCGACCAAAAGAGGATTCGACATATCAATCATATCAAGTTTGCGCTGATTCAGGATAGTCCGGGCTCCGGCATAAGAGGACCATATCTGCAAAAGCTTCGGGAATTCGACCCGGATATAATCGCATTCCCGGAATATTATTTTGTTGGTCCGCCGTTCATCAATGTGACATCATCATATGTAATTCACGACGAGACACTGGAGCGCTTGCAGAACTGGTCTCGCGAGCTGGGGTGCATCATCGTGGGTGGGACCCTGGTGGCGGACGAAGGCGGCCGGAAGTTTAACCGGTGCTACATCTTTGATCGTGGCCGGACAGTCGGACATTACGACAAGATACATCTGTTTCGCGGCGAGGGTCAGGGGCTTTTGTCGCCGGGGACGGAGTACCGGGTATTTGAGATCGGATCAATCAGAATCGGCCTGCTTATCTGCGCCGATGCCCTTTTCCCCGATTCATTTCGCAATATCAGAGGACTTAAGCCTGATCTGTTGTTCATACCCAATACCTCGAGATTCCGTGAGGGCGAATCGGTCGAAACGAAATTCAAGAGGGACATGGGCATTTTCGCCGCCGGCGCATCGGCCGCCGATACGATTGTGATCAAAGTAAGCGCCTCAGGAATATTGACCGGCCGCCGGCTGCAGGGCCGCAGCTTGATCGCTTTTCCAGGCAGCGTTGAATGGAGGATCGAGCCGCACAACGAGGATAAATCGGCACTGGCGCTGGCGACATCGAGCGGCGAAAAGACCAACCCCTCGCTTGACATTACAGTCTACCGCCCATAACTTGAAATATATGGTTCGTTTCAAACGATCGGGATTCAGGGTTATCGCCGTCTTGTCATTGTTGGCCCTCTTAGGCTCGGTGCTGGTATTGATTCAGCGATCCGAAAAGGCCGCGCGATTCAATATTCGCCTGCCGGGCGCCGGCGGCGCCTATAATTATCGTTACGACGAAACCAATCGAAATTCCACCGATCCGGTGATCGATTCCATGGCACTGGCGCGATCCCTCAATTTGAGTATCGCCATCGATTCCGAGAAGATCGATATCAATCAGTGCGGCTATTTCGATTTCGAGGCGCTTCCGGGGATAGGTCCGGCGTTGGCGGATAACATAATATCGTACCGTGACAGTGTCGGCAAATTCCGCAGTGTCGATGAGCTCTTGAATGTCAAAGGCATTGGCCCGTCCAAGCTGAACCTCGTTCGGGACATGGTAGTGGCAAAATGATTCTCGGCGTTGCCATCGAGACCGATTCTCTGCTGCTGGCCGCTCATTCCGGCCGGGACACCGAACCCCGATTCCGCACATTTACGATTAAAGGGAAAACGGTGGACGAGGGCGCTGACCACGCCGGCTCGATATGGGAGCAGGCCGGCGACGATGCCCGGCAGTTTCTTATTCAGGCCGAACAGATAGTTTTCGCGCTGCCGGCCAGGACCTGCTATCTGAAGAGAATTAGTATCGAAAACCGGCTTATTCGGGAAAAGCCCGATTATCTGAAATGGGTGGCCGGCAATCATCTGCCCGGGAAGCTCGACGATTATTATTTCGACTTCATTCCTCTAAGACAGAGTTTTGATGCTGCCAGAACCGAAATGCTCCTCCTCGCCACGACATCAAAGCGATATGATGAATTTTCAAGAAAATTAATCGCCGGGGAAAACCGCAATATGAAGTTCATTCCCGAGCAGATCGGCCTGGTGCAGGTAGTGGAGAAGTCGCTGAACAGCGAGGAGTTTGCACAAGCCGGAATTGTCGACTGCCGCCCAAACGGCATCCTGGCCGTATTCGCCAGGAATAGCCGCTTTGACCATAGCCGGCTATTTAATAATTCGTCGTCTAAAAAAACCGAAATTGCTGCGGATATCGAGACATATTTCTTGAGCCGGGCCGATTCCTCCGAGGCATTGCCCCTGGTAATCACCGGTTTTACCGGATGTTTCACAACCGGCTGGTCGCCGGTGGTCCCGGCATTCATGGGAATACATAATCTGGAATATGCCGGCGCCTGGGGGGTGGCTGATTTTGTCATGCAGAACTTGTCTTTGCCAGGCCAGGGGACAGCGCAAGTCCGATGAAAATCGCGGGCGGCCAATACAAGGGTAGAATCATAAAGGTGCCCAAAATTCGCAATATCAGGCCCTCGACCGAAAAGACCAGAGAAGCGATCTTCTCGGCATTGGGGGCCGATATCATCGATTCCACGGTGGCTGATCTATTCTGCGGGTCGGGCGCGCTTGGACTGGAGGCTCTCTCCAGGGGCGCCTGCCAGGCCCTTTTTGTGGATAGCAATCATGGCGCTGCCGTCGCTGTAAGGGAGAGCATCAAGGGGCTTGGGGTCGGAAATGAATCCAGGGTCATGACAATGAACGTGTTCCATTTAAGGCCCAAACATTTGCAGGGGGTCGGCATAATATTCGCCGACCCGCCGTATAGAGGGGGATATGCCCGGAAGCTCCTGACTTTATTGTCCTTGCCAAATTTCAACTGGTATGGGATATTGATTTTAGAACACGAGGCCGAATGGGAGAATGATGGGATCGAATTTCGGCTCCTGCGGCGGCTCAATTTCGGGGATACGTCGGTAAGTTTTTTGATCCGAAATAGGCTGGACGAAAAAGCCGGCCACCAGAAAGGAAATAGCGATGGGTGAAATTGCCCTGTACCCGGGAACATTCGATCCGGTTACGCTTGGACATATAGATATCGTCAAAAGGGCCAGGAAAATATTCAGCAGCCTGGTTGTGGCGGTGGCGGAGAATCCGCAAAAAAGCCCGCTGTTTTCGGTTGAGGAGAGGATGGAGCTCATAAGGACGGCGACCGCTGATATCGATGGGATAACAGTTACCTGGTTCAACGACCTGACCGCCAGATTTGCCAGATCGATAAATGCCACCGTAATCATCCGCGGCCTGCGGGCCGTCTCGGATTTCGAGTTCGAGTTCCAGATGGCGTTAATGAACAGGAAGATCGAGCCCTTAGTCGAGACGGTGTTCTTGATGCCCAATGAGAAATACAGTTATCTGTCATCCTCGCTGGTAAAGGACATTGCCAGGCGCGGCGGCGATATCTCCTGTTTCGTGCCCGAGGTCGTCGGGGCCGGGCTCAAGGCGAAATTCGGCGCTTAGCGTATTCATGAAAAGCTCACCAAATTCGGGAGGAAAATGATCGACGAGCTGAATGAAATATTGAAGAATAGAAGAATAAAACTCGAGCAACTCAGGGCCAGGAATATCAACCCCTATCCTTACCGATTCGAACGCACGCATATGTCATCGCAGGTGGTCGGAAATTTCGACCTCCTTGAAGCCAACGGAATTGCGGTGCGGCTCGCGGGACGATTAATGAGCATACGAAGCCATGGCAAAACGTTATTTGCCCATATCAAGGATAGCGGCGGCTTAATTCAAATCTATCTGCGCAAGGACGACGTTGGCGAGGAGATGTTCGAGATCTTTACGCTTTTCGACCTCGGCGACATAATCGGCGTGGAGGGCACGGTTTTCAGGACGAAAACCGGCGAGATCACAATCCGGGTCGCGCAATTCGAGCTTCTCACCAAGGCGCTCCGGCCGCTGCCGGAGAAATGGCACGGCCTTCAAGATAAGGAGCTTCGTTACCGCAGGCGCTATATCGATTTGATTGCCAATCCCGAGGTCTTGGAGGTTTTCAAGGCCAGGACGAAAATTACCAATCTGATGCGGCAGTTTCTTGACGAGCGCGGATTCCTCGAGGTCGAGACACCGGTGCTGCAGCCGGTTTACGGCGGCACCAACGCCAGGCCTTTCGAAACCCACTTGAATGCGCTCGACCTTAAGCTATATCTTCGCATTGCCGATGAGCTCTACCTGAAGAGGCTTGTCATAGGCGGCATAGAGAAGGTCTATGAGATTTCCAAGGATTTCCGCAACGAGGGAATGGATCGCAATCATAACCCGGAATTCACCATGCTCGAATTCTATTGGGCCTATGCCGACTACAACGACCTGATGAAACTTATCGAGGAGATGTATTTCAGGGTTGCCACGCTGGTTTTGGGTACTGAGAAAATTATCAGGGGCGAAAATGAAATAAACCTGGCCCCGCCATTTAAAAGGATGCCATACTTCAAGGCTATGGCGGAAAGCGTCGGAGAGGACATTTTCGACGCTGATGAAAAGCAACTGCAAGAAATAATGACCGCCCGCGGCATGACGCTTCCCACCTCGAGGATATTCGGCCGCGGTGCCTACCTCGACGAGCTCTGCAAGGAGCTGGTCGAGCCAAAGCTCATTCAGCCGACATTCCTGGTCGACTATCCGATAGAGCTCTCGCCTTTAGCCAAGAAACATCGCGCCAACCCGCGCCTGGTGGAGCGTTTCGAACTGTATGTCGATGGCGTGGAATATGGCAATGGTTTCTCGGAGTTGAATGATCCCGACGATCAGCGCTCGCGCTTTCAAGGCCAGCAGGCAGGGCGAAAACCCGGTGACCTGGAGGCCCATCCTGTCGACGATGATTTTCTATTCGCTCTCGATCATGGCATGCCGCCAACCGCCGGTTTCGGCCTGGGTGTCGACCGCTTCGTGATGCTCTTGACCGGATGTCATTCTATCCGCGATGTCATCTTCTTTCCCATCATGAAACCGGAGCCTGAGATTCAATCGCTCGACAAGGAAATACTTTAGGCGATGTCGCTTGAATTCTTCATCGCCCGGCGATATTTCACCTCGCGCCACCGGCAGGGATTCCTGTCCCTTCTCGGGTCGATCTCCATTATAGTGGTTCTTCTCTCGACCGCTTCGCTGCTCATTGTGCTTTCGGTCATGAATGGATTCGAGACCGAAGTGCGCAACCGGATCATAGGCACCATGGCTCACGTGATGGTGTCATCGAAATTCCTGGGCGGCATCGAGAACTGGCCGGAGATCGAGCAGCAAATTCAGGAAGTCGATGGCGTAGTTGCTACCAGTCCGGTGGTAATTGAAAAATCCGCTATATCATCAAAATACGAAACCGATGGCATAGTTGTTCGTGGAATCATCCCCGAAAGGGAGAAAAACGTCACCGATATCGAGGAGTATCTTCTCACACAGGACTTGAATTTCGATACGGTCGACAGCAACTTCGTGGGAATTTGGCTGGGGATCAATCTGGCTACGCGCCTCAATGCCACCATCAACGAAAAAGTTCGACTCTATTCGCTTAAGGATGTCAGCGGCGGCATGGCCGGCTTCTCCCCGAAAATCATGCCGTGCATGGTCGTGGGACTGATCGAAACCGGCATGTCGACCTACGATGATAACTTCGTCTATATGCCGCTATCGGCCGCACAGGAGCTTTTCGAGCTCGGCGACGCGGTTACCATTGTCGAGGTCAAGACCAGGGATTTTTTCAATGCCAACGATGTCGCGGTTGCCATAGAAGAGAAGCTCGGCTTAAGGTATACCGCCACCGATTGGAAAGACTTCAATCGAAATCTATTTTCCTGGATGACACTTGAAAAGTGGATGATGTTTCTGGTACTCATGCTCTTTGTGCTGGTGGCGGCCAGCAATATTATCGCTCTCCTGATTATGATGGTTCTGGCCAAGAGGGCCGATATCGGTATCCTGATGGCCACCGGACTCTCCCGAAGGCGGGTCAGGAGAATTTTCGCCTACCAGGGCCTGATAATTGGTACCGCCGGCGGAATACTGGGAGTCTCGATAGGTGCCATTCTTTGCATGATTCAGAAGAAATACTCATTAATCGCCTTGCCGAGCGATATCTATTTTATATCGGCTTTGCCCATCGATATCCGCGTTTTGGACATAGCGCTGATTCTTGTCCTGGCCGTGCTGATAGGCTTGCTTTTTTCAATCTATCCGGCTTTAAGAGCATCGCGCCTGGACCCGGTTAACATAATCCGTTATGAATAAGGCAGGATAAGCGTGAGCGAATTTATCCTATCAGTCAAGAATATTATGAAGAGATTCCCCTGGGGGGAGGGATACCTGGAAGTCCTGAAGGGAGCCAGCCTGGAAATAGAATCCGGTAAGCTCACCATCCTTTCGGGGCCTTCGGGTTCAGGGAAAAGCACCCTTCTGTACATAATCGGTGGCCTGGAACGGGCGGAATCAGGTGAAGTGACATTTCAAGGGGAGTTGCTTAACTCCTATAATGATAACAAATTAGATGATTACAGGAATCGCCGGATTGGGTTTGTATTCCAGATGCACTACCTGCTTCCCGATTTTACGGCGCTTGAAAATGTAACCATGCCGGCGCTTATCGGGGGGGAGTCGTACGCCGCAGCCAGAGACAGGGCCTTGTCTCTGTTGAGCGACCTTTCCTTGCTGGAACGACGCGATCATTACCCTAACCAGCTTTCTGGTGGCGAACAGCAAAGGGTAGCCATAGCCAGGGCCCTGGTTAATTCGCCGCAGCTGATTCTGGCGGACGAGCCGACCGGAGACCTCGATCGGGAAAACGCCGGACTTCTCTTAAAGTTATTTCGGAAACTTGTCGACCATACAGGTGTAAGTATATTAGTGGCAACACATGACGCCGAATTGGCGGGGAAGGGCGATATAGCCTATAATCTATATGATGGCAGAATTATTTGCTCCAAAGGTCTTGCACATGACTAATCCTCGTCGCATAATAATAGGTTGGGAACAGAGAATTAGCGTATTAAGTTCAAGTAGATGAGGGACAAAAGGTAAGATGCTCTGTCAGGATTGCAATCAAAATGAATCTACGGTTCATTTGACGCAAATAATCAACAATAAGAAGCTGATGCTGAATCTTTGCAAAGATTGCGCCGAGAAAAGGGGATTCCATTCACCATTCGAACATATGCCTTTCCCGCTGGCGGAACTGGTGACTGGAATGGTGGGGACTGTCAAAGGCTCATCGGCTTCCAAAGGGACCAAAAGGGCCCCGAAAGTTAGACGATGCCCTGCTTGTGGGATGTCATTCGAGGATTTTGGAAAGACAGGGCGGTTGGGATGCGGCGGATGCTATGACGCTTTTCGCAACGAAATGGCCGAGCTTTTGAGAAAGGTTCATGGATCTCCAAAACATCGCGGCAAAGGCAGCATGGAACCCAGCGAACTCATGAAGCCTGTCAAAGAAGAGAGACGGCTCAGAGACGAGTTGAAGAAAGCTGTTGCCGACGAGGATTTCGAGAAGGCGGCAAATATCAGGGATCAGATCAGGGCATTGCCCGAGGCGGAGTAGGCGATATGGCGAAGATTCTGCTTGAAGAAATGGCCAAGAAGCCGGCCCCCTGGCTGAGCGGCAACGGTCCCGATTCCGCGGTCGTGTTGTCATCGAGAATTCGTTTGGCGCGGAATATATCGGATTTTCCATTCCCGCCCTCGGCTTCCTCCGATATTCGCGAGAGGATCATAGACCTCATGCAAAGCGCCTTTTCGAGGATTCAAAATCTGAAAAAGGGAACATTTTTCCGCTCCGGAGATATTGATAATTTGCATCAGATGTTTCTGGCTGAAAGGCATCTGATTTCGCCGCAATTCATGATCGACGGAGGCGGCCGGGGCCTATTTATCGATGATAAGGAGAAGATCTCCATCATGCTCAATGAGGAGGACCATATCAGGTTGCAGGTTCTTTCATCGGGCATGTCGCTTCATGAGTGTTGGGACCTTGCCAATAAAGTCGATGACGAAATCGGGCGTATTCTGCAGTTCGACTATGACGAGGAGTTCGGATTCCTCACCGCCTGTCCGACCAACGTGGGGACCGGCCTGCGGGCATCCCTCCTGATCCACCTACCGGGCCTGGTGCTGACCCGCGAGATCGACAATGTCATCAACCGCATCTCGAAGGTCGGCTTGATGGTCAGGGGATTCTATGGCGAGGGCACCGACGTGCTTGGCAACCTTTTCCAGATCGCCAACCAGACGACCCTGGGAAGAACCGAGGACGAAGTGATCGACTCCCTCACCAAGATTTCGGCGCAGATCATAGAATACGAGAGAGGCGCGCAGGAGACGCTTATGAAGGACGCGCCCGAGCAGATAGAGGACAAGGTCTGGCGTTCCTATGGGATATTGATGCACGCCCGGGTGCTGACATCGAACGAGGTTATGAACCTGCTTTCGGCGCTCCGGCTGGGGTTGTCCCTGAGCCTTATCGATAAGTTCGATTTCAGGACGTTAAACGAGCTATTGATTATAACTCAGCCCGCGCATTTGCAGAAATACGTGGGCCGTGAAATGGATACAACCGAGCGCGACATGGTTCGCGCCGACCTGATTAGACAGCGTTTGGCTGACTTTAAGCAGGCTTGAGTTTTTAGAAAGGTGTAATGACGATGAACGAGATGTTCACCGAAAGAGCGCGAAAAGCAATCGAATTTGCCCGCGATGAGGCCGCCAGGCTCAAGCATGATTATATCGGGACCGAGCATCTACTTCTGGGGCTGGTTCGTCTCGGTGAGGGCATGGCCATAGAGATCTTGAGGAATATCGGCATAGAGTTGGGCGAGTTGAAAGGATCTGTCGAGGAGATAGTGCAACCCTCGGGCGGGACCATGCAGATGGGGCAATTGCCCCTGACCGCCAGGGCCAAGAAGACCCTCGAGGTCTCCGGTAACGAGGCCCGAGCCCTCAAATCCAAGGATATCGACACCGAGCATATCCTTCTGGCCCTTCTGAAGGACGAGGAAGGAGTGGCGGCGCAGGTGCTCTCTATGTACGATGTCGATTATAAAGAGGCCTATGAGGAGCTTCGCAATATCCAGACCGGGAAGCCGTCGGCGTTTGGCCACAAGCGCAAGAAATCCAAGACGCCGGCGCTCGACCATTTCGGCCGCGATTTGACCGAATTGGCCCGTCGCTCGCAACTTGATCCGATTATCGGCCGCGAGAACGAGATCGAGAGGGTCACCCAGATTCTATCTCGCCGCAAGAAGAACAATCCGGTGTTAATCGGCGAGCCGGGTGTCGGTAAGACTGCGATCGCCGAGGGGTTGGCCCAGCGCATTGTCGAGGGCAAGGTTCCGCAGGTGCTCGAGGATAAGAGAATCGTGACGCTCGATATGGCCTCGCTGGTGGCCGGCACCAAATATCGCGGTCAGTTTGAGGAGCGCCTCAAGGCGGTTATGAATGAAATTTTAAATTCCAAAGATGTCATTATTTTCATAGACGAGTTGCATACCATAGTCGGGGCCGGCGGCGCCGAGGGTTCGCTCGATGCCTCCAATATTTTCAAGCCGGCTCTGTCGCGGGGTGAGTTGCAGTGTATCGGCGCCACGACTCTCAATGAGTATCGCAAATATATCGAGAAGGATGGCGCCCTCGACCGCAGGTTCCAGACTGTCATGATCGATCCCCCGACGACGCAGGACACCATAAAGATCCTCAAGGGCCTGCGCGAGAAATACGAGGAACATCACAAAGTGATCATCACCGATGATGCGATAGACGCCGCCGTCCACCTCTCGGACCGATACATATCCGGCAAATTCCAGCCCGACAAGGCGATCGATATTATCGATGAAGCCGGTTCGAGAGCGCATTTGACCGCATTCACCAAGCCTGAGATATTCGGCAAGCTCGAGGACGAGGTGATCGAATATGGCAAACAGAAAGAACAAGCCGTAAAGAACCAGGAATTCGAAAAAGCCGCCCAGATGCGCGATACCATCAAGCTGAAAAAGGAAGAGCTCGAGAGATTGAAACGGGAGTGGGAGGAGAAGAGAAATAAGGAGAGAACCGAACTCAAATCGGATGATATTTCTATCGTCATTTCCAAGATGACAGGTATTCCATTGTTTAAATTGGAAGAGAAAGAATCGCAAAAGCTGCTGCGCATGGAGGATGAGCTTAGCAAGCGCGTGGTCGGCCAGGAAGAGGCTATCCACGCTATCTCCAAGGCCATTCGCCGAACCAGGGCGGGATTGAAGGATCCACATCGCCCGATCGGCTCATTCATCTTCCTCGGTCCCACCGGCGTGGGGAAGACGGAGTTGGCCAAGGTTCTTTCGGAGTTCCTGTTCGAGGACCAGGATGCCATGGTCAGGATAGATATGTCGGAATATATGGAGAAATTCGCGGTCTCCAGGTTGATCGGCGCGCCTCCCGGATATGTTGGCTACGAGGAGGGCGGCCAGTTGACCGAGAAGGTTCGCCGCAAGCCATATTCAGTGGTGCTTCTCGACGAGATCGAGAAGGCCCATCCCGAGGTTTTCAATATCCTGCTGCAAATGCTCGACGATGGCCAGTTGACCGATTCGTTCGGGCGCAAAGTCGATTTCCGCAACACGGTCGTCATTATGACCTCGAACATGGGCACACGCGAGGCCCGCGTTGGCAAATCGCTTGGATTCCAGCATGCGGGTATCCAGACCGACTATGAGAAAATGAAAGGCCGCATCATTGATGAGATGAAACGGACCTTCAATCCCGAGCTTATCAACCGTATCGATGAGACGATCATTTTCCACGCGCTGGAACGACACCATATCATGGCCATCATCGATATTCTCCTCAAGGATATTCTTAAGCGGATGGAGGACAAGGCTATCACAGTTGAGCTTCGCCCCGACGCCAGGGAATTCCTGACCGATAAGGGCTGGGACCCGAGTTTCGGCGCCAGGCCATTGAAGAGAGCGTTGCAACGGCATCTCGAGGACCCGTTGGCCGAGGAGATTCTGCGCGGCGAGTACACCTCAAACTGCCACGTGATAGTTACCAAGCACGAGCTCGAGGACAAGCTTCATTTCGAAATCGTCCCCAGGAAGATGGGCGAGATCGAAGAGGAAACATCGAGGGCCGGCAAGTAGAGCTTCTGAGACGACATCTTAAGCCCCGGTATCTATCTTGGTAGATGTCGGGGTTTTTTCTTGGCCAAACGGAAGATTGAATATGTGAGATTTCCCGTAACATTCCCTCCCGAATTTTGTATATTACATAATTATGGCGGAATTTAAATTACGTTCCAATTTTCAACCGATGGGGGACCAGCCACAGGCAATCGCGGAGCTCACCGAGGGCCTGGCTCGGGGCGACCGATATCAAACTCTGCTTGGTGTCACCGGCTCCGGCAAGACATTCACAATGGCCAATGTCATTGCCAATAGCGGCCTGCCAACACTGGTTATATCGCATAACAAGACCCTGGCGGCTCAGCTTTTCGGCGAGTTGAAAGGCTTTTTCCCCGAAAACGCAGTTGAGTTCTTTATCAGCTACTACGACTACTACCAGCCCGAGGCCTATATTCCTACCACCGACGTTTATATCGAGAAGGACACCTCCATAAACGATGATATCGACCGCCTGCGTCTGCGGGCGACATCGTCATTGTTCGAACGCGATGATGTCATAATCGTGGCCTCGGTTTCGTGTATCTACGGCCTCGGCTCCCCGACTGACTATAAGGAAATGCTTGTCCACCTGGAGCAGGGCCTGCACTACGACCGCGACAAGCTTCTCAAGGACCTGATCGAAATCCACTACGTGCGCAACGATATCGAGTTCGGCCGCGGCCATTTCCGGGTGCGCGGTGACGTGATCGAGATTCATCCCGCCTACGAGGAAGAGGCGGTGCGGGTCGAATATTTTGGCGATGAGATCGAGCGGATTACGATAGTCAACATTGTCGACGGGCATGTTCTGGCACACAAGAATAAGCATTTTATATATCCGGCCAGACATTTCGTGACCGAGCCGGAGAACCTGGTCCGCGCCGTCAGCGCCATCGAAATCGAACTCGAGGAACGCCTGAAATTCTTCAAAGATAACGGCAAGCTCCTCGAGGCCCAGCGGCTGGAAATGCGCACCCGTTACGATATCGAAATGATGCGCGAAATCGGTTTCTGCTCGGGGATAGAGAATTATTCCAGGCACATTTCGGGTAGGCAGGAGGGCGATCCGCCCTATACTCTTCTGGATTATTTCCCCAAGAACTACCTGACCATCATTGATGAATCACATCAAACGGTGCCGCAGATCCGTGGCATGTTTCACGGTGACCGATCCCGCAAGGAGACGCTGGTGGAGTATGGTTTCAGGCTGCCCTCGGCGCTGGATAACCGTCCGCTCTTTTTTGAGGAGTTCGAACAGAAAACGCATCGGATGATTTTCGTCTCGGCTACGCCGGCCGATTACGAACTGGAGAAAAGCGGCGGCGTGGTGGTCGAGCAGATCATTAGGCCCACCGGCCTGGTTGACCCGATCATAATCATGAAGCCGATCGCCACCCAGGTGGATGACCTTATCGAGCAGATCAAGGTCCGCACGGCGCGAGGGGAGAGGGTGCTTGTCACCACGTTGACCAAGCGGATGTCGGAGGACCTGACCGACTATCTTCAGAACCTCGGGATCAAGGCGCGCTATTTGCACTCGGAAATTGATGCTATCGACCGTGTAGAGATACTCCGCGACCTGCGGCTGGCGGAATTCGACGTGCTTATCGGCATAAACCTATTGCGTGAGGGTCTCGACCTGCCGGAGGTGTCGCTGGTAGCCATACTCGATGCCGACAAGGAGGGATTCCTGCGCTCGGAGAGATCGCTGATTCAGACTGCCGGGCGCGCCGCTCGAAACAGGGCCGGTGAGGTCATTCTTTATGCCGATGAGGCCACCGATTCGATCAGGCGGGCGGTGCATGAAACCGAGAGGCGTCGAAAGATTCAGCTTGAATATAATGAGAAGCATGGTATCACTCCCCAGACAATCTTCAAGACTCGCGAGGAGATTCTTCGCGCAACGGCGTTTGCCGATGCCAAGACCGCGCCGCCGGAGATTTCGGCCGAGAACGAGATCGACGCGGTGGCCAAGCTCGAATATGAGGAAAGGATGCGCGCCCTGGAGCGAATGATGAAGCAGGCCGCCAAAGATATGCAGTTCGAAAAAGCGGCTCAACTGCGCGACGAAATTTCGCGCCTGCGGAAAGTGGTGGGAAGATGATAAGACAATATTTGAGATTGGCGGCCGCGGTTTGTCTTGCTGGGATCGTAATTTCCTGCGGAAAAACCGGCGTGGAACCGATTATGGACTCGAACGATTTCGACGCCATATACAATATCATCCGATATGACTGGCCGGATGCGTTTAATATCGATCTTATCGATTTCTCCGTGCCGGATACCACGAACCTTCTCGCCGGGCCGTTTCAGCCTATTTATTTCTGGCGCCGGCTAGACACTGATACGCAGGGAGTCGACATTCAAATTCATGAGCCTGAGCCTGATGACTCTCTGGGAACGGTGCGCTGGGCCGATGTCACATTCTGCAAGAATTTCCGAGGCTCGCTCGAAATTATTGCGATTGACACATCGAATGGTGGCCAAGACGAGGTCAGGCTCTCCAAGCCGTTTAATTTGACCGGGTATATCGATGCCATATTCGAAAAAGTCGGATTTGACTATAATACCCGTCGCGGATGGAAATTAAGCAGGATTGCGGATACGTTCTATGATGGCGGGGGGCCGTCGCTCGCGTTTAGTTACCGACCTGCCAGTCAGCCCGATTTAATATACGGACGCATCGATATTCCAATAAATGTCACAGCTCTTCCGGAACTGGACCCCGGCGATTCGATGGTGGTGAGAATCCTGACCAGCAACTCGGACCATAAGGTTACCATAAGATATAATTCGCCGGTAGGCATGGTAGCCCGATATGCGGCATTCGATAGCGCCTCGACCAACGGCGCGTATTTCAGCGCCGGCTTTGTAGTGCCATCTGGGCGAAGATTTGAACATCTACTCCTCGACATCTTGTCTATTGAATCGCTGAGTGATACAGTCGGTTACAGCGCGACATCTCGTGGAGCCATATTTCGGGTTGACAGAAATTAAGGAAATAAGCGGAACATGGTCCCTTCCCGAAATCGACCAAGAATTCGCTTTATTTGAAAAATGAAAATTATTATATTTCAGCCATTGGAGGAAATTTATGGCAAAGAGACAATCGTTTGCGGATAAGGCCAGCAAGAAAAAACACGTAGTTAATTGCCAGGTGTGCGGAAGCCCCATAACACCGACAGCGTTCATCTTGCCGCTGAATACCGATGCCGGCTCAGTTAAGTATAAAAGAAGCATAGTAGGTATCTGCAAGTGCAACCATAAGAAATACTACGGATAATATTAAGTTTCAGACGCACAAGCGCTTAACTGGCAACTTGGGCCTCCATTCGTCCGTTTGACGAGCAAGTAGCTTGTGAAACTTTTTACAAATAGGTTGACATTGGCGTTAAGGTAATTATATTCCCTTTACCAGTCAAAATTCTCAATAAGGCCCGGGGAGGATTTCGAATGCCGAAAATACAAGTCAATACTGCGCGCTGCAAGGGATGCGAATTGTGTATCCCGGCGTGCCCGAAGGACGTCATTGGACTTTCGAAAACCTTTTCCTCTACCGGATACTATCCGGCCACGATGGTTAAGCCGGAGGCTTGCAACGGCTGCAAACTGTGCGCTTACGTGTGCCCCGACGTTGCCATTACCGTGTACAAATAGGAAGGGTTGACAATGTCTGAAAAGCTTTTCATGAAAGGCAACGAGGCCCTGGCGGAGGGCGCCGTTAGAGCCGGTTGCCGTTTTTTTGCTGGATACCCGATAACGCCGCAAAATGAAGTGCCGGAATATATGTCATGGCGCCTGCCGGAGGTCGGCGGCACGTTCATTCAAGCCGAATCAGAAGTGGCCGCCATCAATATGCTGTTCGGCGCCTCTGCCGTCGGCACCAGGACTATGACGTCATCGTCGTCGCCCGGGATCAGTTTGAAGCAGGAGGGCATTTCTTATTGCGCCTCGGCTGAGTTGCCCATTTTCTATTCGAACATCGTTCGCGGTGGGCCGGGGCTGGGCAATATTGCACCCGCCCAGGGCGACTACTTCCAGTCCACTCGGGGTGGTGGTCACGGCGACTACCGCGTATTCGTAATGGCCCCTAAGAGCGTCTCCGAGATGGCAAATTTCCCTCGCAAATGCTATGAGGTCGCATTCAAATACCGCATACCAACAATGATATTAGCTGACGGTATCCTGGGGCAGATGATGGAGCCGTTGGAATTCGATTTCGAGCCGATCGATCCAAATACTCTGCCATTGCCGAGTTGGGCCCTGCGCGGCACCAACGGCGGCGAACGTCGCACCGTGAAATCGTACGACCTCAGGCCAAGCGCCATGGAAGCCTGGAATTTCCGGCTCGAAAAAAAGTATAACGAGATAATCGAAAAAGAGGTCAAATTCGAGACTGTCAAAATAGAGGACGCCGATATAATCCTGGCTGCCTATGGAACCGCCGCCAGGATCTGCGAATCGGCTCTGATGCTTGGCCGGCGCGAGGGTTTGAAGATCGGCCTGGTGCGCCCCATCACGGTTTGGCCTTTCCCGACGCAGGTATTTAGAGACCTGGCCAGGCGGGTCAGGAAATTCCTTGTGGTTGAAATGAGCCTGGGTCAATTTGTCGAGGATGTCCAACTTTCCATAAATGGCAAGGCCGAGATTCACCTGCACAAGCGCCCCGCCGGGGGAATCCCCACTGGCGAGGAAGTTCTCGAGGTTACCAGGAAGGTATTGGCGGGCGACGAATCCAAGGTCTTTGCCAGGCCATAAGGAATTGGAGAATATAATGGAAAAAATAGTATTTGAGCAAACTTCGGGTTTGACCGACGTGCCCATGCGCTATTGCCCGGGGTGCGGTCATGGAATCGTGCATCGGCTGGTCGCGGAATGTTTTACCGAACTCGGCATGAAGGAAAAGACGATCGGCGTGGCTCCGGTGGGATGTTCTGTTTTCGCCGACGAGTATTTCAATGTCGACATGATCCAGGGCGCTCATGGTCGGGGTCCGGCGATTGCGACCGGTATCAAGCGCAACAGGCCGGAATGTCTTGTTTTCTCGTACCAGGGCGACGGCGACCTGGCCTCGATCGGCATGGCCGAAACGATCCACGCTGCCGCTCGATCCGAGAATATCACGATCATCTTTATCAACAACGCCATCTATGGCATGACCGGCGGGCAGATGGCCCCCACTACTCTGATCGGCATGAAATCATCGACCTCGCCCTATGGACGCACGATTGCCGCCAACGGTTATCCTATCAGAGTCTGCGAGCTCCTGGCGGCCCTCGATGGACCGGTATTCCTTGAAAGGACATCGGTTGACAAGCCTGCCGCCGTGGTCAAGACCAAGAAAGCAATCAGGCGAGCCTTTCAGTACCAGATTGAGAAGAGGGGTTTTACGCTGGTCGAGATCCTATCGCAATGCCCTACCGATTGGGCCATGCAGCCATTGCAGTCACTCGAGAGAATCAGAAACGAGATGATCCCTTATTTCCCCCTGGGCGTCTATAAAGAACCAGCCGACTCAAAATCGTCCGTCATGTCCGATGAGCCGGTGGTCGCCGAGAAGAAGGAGTAATGGCCATGTATCAAGGCGTGATAATGGCGGGATTCGGCGGCCAGGGAGTAGTCTCTGGCGGGATAATGCTGGCATATTGCGGTATGGTCGATGGTCTCAATGTCACCTTCTTTCCGGCTTACGGCGCCGAGATGAGGGGCGGCACGGCCAACTGCTCCGTGGTGCTATCGACCGATCCGGTGGCCTCACCGGTGGTTGGACAGCCCGATTCGATTCTCATTATGAATGAGCCGTCGCTGGCCAAGTTTGAGCCGATGCTTAAGCCGGGCGGACGTCTCTTCCTAAACACCTCGCTGGTGTCATCGCGGCCAAAGAGGACTGATGTCGAGGTGATCGAGGTGCCGGCCAACGATATCGCTGAAGAGCTTGGCAATATCAAGTGCGCCAACATGGTGATGTTGGGCGCCTATGCCAGGAAATCCGGCGCGGTTAAACCCGAAACCTTGAAGGATAATATCAAAGAAATCTATCCCAAGGCCAAAGAGGCCATGCTGGAGATGAATAAGAAGGCTGTAGATAGAGGCGCGGCGGCAGTTTAATTTAATTATAGCCATATAAAGCGGCGCCCGGCCAAGCCGGGCGCCGTTTTTATAGCCGGGGACTCCTATAGGCCCCGGATTTTTCTTGGACGGCAGACGTCCTCGTCTGCCGCTTGGAATGCATCACTGGCGGCAGACCGGGAGGTCTGCCGCCCAAGGAATTTTGGCCGGCAGATGTCCTCATCTACCATTTATACTTAGCGAAGTAGGGGCAGACCCAGAGGCCCGCCGCAGTTCAAGGGATAGACAGAGCATCAAAAGGATAAAGAAAGACTTGACGTGCATTTTAATAACTGTATTATATAGCTGAAAATCCTATCGCTTTTGGCCATCAGCGGCCTCATAACCGCAATTGAGGCAGGATATCGCTATGAAAAACAACCGGACGATAGCCGCAACTATAATCGGCTTGATAATAATAGCCCCGGTTGCCAATGCCCAATTTTTCGAGTTGATAAGTATATGCGATTCTATCGGTGGTTTTGATGTATTCGCCGATGAAGAATATGTATACGTAGCGGATGGCAGTTGCTTTAAAATTCTAAATATGTCTGATCCATACCATCCTTTTATAATGAGCAGTTATCAGCTTCCGTATGATGCTACCGGCGTATTTGCCCAGTGTAATTATGCATATATTGCCATCGGAAGAAGTCTTCAGATCTTAAGCATCTCCAATCCAATCGAACCCGTGTTCGCTGGTGAATGTGCGGTCCCGGCGTGGGATCTCTGGGTCCAAAATTCTTATGCGTATGTTGTGGCGCCTGGTAGTGATTCCTTAAGCGTAGTAAATGTTTCCAATCCGGCCGCGCCATTTATTGCTGGGGCCTGCACCACGACTTTCCCTTTTGATATACATGTAATTAACAAATATGCTTATATAGCCGATTATCATGGGGGTTTGAAAATCGTGGATGTTTCTAATCCCACCAATCCCGTAATCGTGGGCCATTGCCAGACACCCGGGACTGCGCATGGCGTGTATGTTTCCGGAAATTTGGCTTTCCTGGGCGCCGGGAATCACGGTATGCAAATAGTCGACGTCTCCCAACCATCGAATCCAATTCGTGTGGGCAGTTACATCGAATATCCTTTCGGCCATGTGACCGGTTCGTATGCGGTGGGCAACGTCGGCATTATTGTTCAACCATCGTTAAAAGCAATTGATGCATCGGACCCCCAACATCCCGTATTGCTGGAGTATCTTCATCCCGTCGGTGGATACGCCATACATGGTGAAGGAGAATATGTATACACCGCATCGAGCGCGCTGTGTATTTTGCGGATCAATACAACCGGGGTAAGCGAAAACCATGCGCCACCCGATGCTTTTACAATCACCTCCACATACCCCAACCCCTTCAACAGCCAAATGCGAATTGAATTTGAATTGCCCGCGGAGTCACCGGTATCGGTGTACGTTTATGATGTTTTGGGAAAGCCGATTGAGGAGATTGGCGATAATGCGATATTGCCATCGGGATCCAATTCGATCACCTGGAATCCGGGCCGGTTACCCTCGGGGATTTACCTTCTGCGGCTTAGGGCGGGCGATTATTTTAAATCATGGAAAGTGACGCTACTGAAATAGGGGCCTTTGCTTAACCTGCCTCCGTCCTCATCTGCCGCTTGTTTATTAGCGAAACAGGGATAGACCGGTACGCCTTAGGGCGGGTTCTGTCCAACGAAATAAAGAAAGAAGTCGAAACCACAGGGGTTTCGACCTACAACTACTCGCTACTCACTACTCACTCTTCCAAATACAAACGGATTGAAATTCGTCCCGCGATCGAAAACATCCATCCCCTCGCGGCGCTTGAGGAAATTCACGACCGCGTAGGTGATCGGGGTAAACACGGCTTCGAATCCCACCTTGAAAATGTAGTTTGAAATGACCACTGTCAATAGTAGTGAATTGGGAATGGCACCGCCAAAAGCGATGAAGCAGAAGATGACCGTATCGGCCGCTTGTCCGACCATCGTTGAGGAAATGGTTCGCGACCACAGCCATCGGCCCCCGGTAGCGATTTTCATTTTCGCCAAGACATACGAATTGGAGAATTCGCCCGCAAAGTAGGCTATCAGCGAGGCCGCCACGATACGGGGGGTCAGGCCAAGAATCTTTTCATATGCATCCTGATTTCCCCAGTCGCGCGCCGACGGCAAGGCCCCGACCGCGATAAACGTAACCGACATCAACATTGACGCGAAAAAGCCGGTCCAGATTACTCGACGAGAACTGCGGTAGCCGTATACTTCCGTCAATATGTCGCCGAAAATGTAGCTTATCGGGAAAAGAATGGTGCCGCCGTCGAACGTAAACGGTCCCAGATCCAGGATCTTGGTCGAGGCGACATTGGAGATCAGCAGGACAGCGACAAACAGTCCGAGGATTATGTCATAATATTTGTAAGGTCGCATTGCAGGCTTTAATTGTTAAAGGACACCATCCGCCTTTTTCCTGACCATCTCCTCGGCCACGATCATGGCCCGCTCGAGATCCAAGAGCTTGGTGGAATCGAATCGGCCCCGATAACTGGCCTTGGCGCCGGCCGGCGAAGAATAGAATTCCATTTCAGAGATGATGTCGCTCTTATAAACTTGGGCCTCGGGGAAATTGGTCGTGTCGATCTTCCCATCATGAATATCGATTTCGATTATTTGACCGGTATCATGCAGGCGGCTCAATATCCTCATCCTGGCGCCATCGATGATTAGTGGAATCGATAGCGCATGCAGCGCGCTGGCCGCATGGATTCTTATGGTTCGTGAATTCGCAGTCCGCTGGATCAAGACGTCGTGGCCGTTGTCGAAAGAGGCCCAGGGATAAGCGTACCTTATCTCGCTGTCGGCGCCCAATACGATACGGCCCTTGCTATCGAGCGCCATCAATGCGTTTCTGACGTCGACCCGCCGTATCCCGAGCGAATCGGCGATTTCATCGACCTGCGGTATATATCCATGATTGGGCGGCGCCGTCAACAGAAAGCGGTAGACGCGCGATTCAATCTCGGAAAACGCGGAGGCTTTCGAGATTCGAACTGCATAGTTGCTGAAAGTCAACTCCTGTCCAAACCACTCATCGGTCTCGGTAGAATGAATATACGATAAAGCGGCGGTAAGGCCGACAACCAGGACGGCCGGCAGAATGTTGAGAATCCTCGAACTACGGCTCAGGAACATGGAACCCACGATAAATAGCAGCGCCGGGTAAATTCCGAAAGCGGCCAGCTGGGATTTCTCGGCCAAAAGATATATCATCAATCCAATCGGAGGGAGGCAGAGGCCGACCAGCCTCATTCCTTTGATTATAGGCTCGTCGGCGCCGACAACAATGGCACTGATGGCCGCAAGAATCGACAAGACAATCAGGAGGAATATCGGCTGCAGGAAGATATATATGCCCTCCTTGATACTATCGCCGGATACTATTGCCAGGATACCGCTGAATACCACGTAAAGAAAGAAAACGAACCGCCAACCGTCAAAACCCTCCTGAATATAATTCCTGAAACCGGAGGGGATAAACATATAGGCCTTGATCGCCTCGTTCATATGATCCTCACGCTAACGAATAACCGCCGTCGACCACTACGATCTGGCCGGTGATCCATTTAGCCCGTTCCGAGCAGAGAAAAACCACGACATCGGCGACTTCATCCGGCCTGCCCACCCGTTTGAAAGGTGTCCGGCGAACGACCTCATCGACCATCTCCTGGTAATTGGGGAATCCCTTCAAAGCGTCGGTATCTATGAAACCACCCGAAACCGTGTTGACATTGATCTGCCTGGGCGCAAGCTCGTATGCCAGGTATCGTGTCAGGGTTTCAATGGCGGCCTTGGAGGCTCCGATGGCGGCGTAGCCGGTTATATATCGCACCGAGCCCAGCGACGACAGCGCCACTATCTTCGAGCCATTGGGCATCATGTCTCCGATAAGCTGGACCGAGCGCAAAAATGCCCAGGCATTGGTATCCATGGAAAGGTGCCATGCCTTTTCGTCGAGATTGGAGGCCGACGTGAACAGCCCCAGGGCGGCATTGGAGACGAAAATATCGAGTCTGCCATATTTCTCCCGGACCTCGTCGAAGACCCTATGCATCTTCTCGTGGTTTCCTATGTTGCATCGAATCGCCAGGTGGCTGCCGCCGAATCCGTTCAATTCCTCGATCGTCTGGTCGGCGGCGTTCCGACTCCGCAGGTAATTGACTGCAACATTGGCCCCTCGCTCGGCCAGCTTCAAGGCGATACATTTTCCAATTCCCTTTGTCCCGCCGGTGATTAATGCAACCTTGCCGTCGAATTCTCGACGATTGTCATCCAACATTGAGGCTCCCTCCGCTTAAAGGATATGCGGTTGATTTCAGGTATTCGAAATATACAACGCGGCGGCAGAGATTGCCGCCAAATATTTAAGTTACCATAGTCGGCCGATATAGTCAATATTAACGTTTGGGCCGCGAAAAATCTTCATAAATAATTTCCGGCCACTGACAGAATCTGACAGTGGCCCATTTTATATTTCATGCAGTTCTTGCTTTGTGGACATTCAATGTGTTATTATTATGGTTGCTACCTGAAGGGGCAGACGAATTTGCCGTTTGACCGGCAATCGAAGCCGGAATTAATTAGGCAGAGTTACCAGGTAGAAATCGTTCACACTTTAATCAAAAGGAGATCGTATGCAGTTTACAGGCCAAGAGAATCATTCGATCGACCTCGATGACGCGGCCAAGATGACAGCAAATTACAGGAATGCTCACGAGCCGGGCGCGTTATTGGGAGGATATTTCAGCCTGGAGGGGATCAAGAAAATCCTCGATCAGAGCAATTGCGTGGGAATAAGGATTTACAATGCGCTTAGCGACGACGGTGATGAGCATTTTGTTCTGGTGGGGGTGAAAAGCGATGGTGAGGATTTGCACGGTGGCGAGATCGCCGAGATTGAATACCAGTGCCCGCCATATTGCCCGACGGCCTCACCATTAAACGGCACCGCCTAAATGAGTGATCTGTTTTACCCGGTGCTCTATGCGACTACGGCCTCGTCGGCGCTGCCTGTGGCGGCCGGATTTGCGTTCTATCGTCGTGCCAGGCTCGATACCAAGATTCTGCTGGCCCTTTTCATCTTGATTCTGGCAATCGATTTCTATTACCTTTATTGCGCCTGGCGACAATCCAGCGCCAATTGGATACATCATTTCTATCTGCCGGTCGAATATGCGGCTCTGGGGATAGTCATCTCGACCTGGCAGGCCAGGCTGATCGAGAAGAAGGTCATTCTCTCGAGCGTCGTCTTGTTTACTCTGCTTTGCGCCTGGTATATCATCGGCGTTCAAGATTGGACCAGCAGCAGCGATTTCACGGCCTCGGTGGCTTGCGCGCTTTTCGTGGGTATGGCCTCCTACACGCTGATCGGGATTGAACGGCGGCAGGCCGGTGCGCTTCTCAAGGATTACCGGTTTTGGTTCCTCATCGGCCTGCTGATCTATTCATCGGGAAACCTGGCTTATTTCGCCTTCTTTCGCCGATTTGTCTCTTATTACCTATGGGCGGGCCATAATCTGCTTAATATCGTTGCTAACGTCTGTTACACCGTGGGATTCGTATGTCAAGCTCGCTGGGAATGATCTGGGGTGTCGTGATCGTCACGCTCGCGCTCCTGGTTTTGAGCGCGGGCATAGTCATGAGCTTGATAATCCATACCAGGAAAATGCGGGAGTCGGAGCAACGCTTTCGCCTGCTTTTCGAGCGCGCCTTCGACTCTATCATCCTGGCTGACGAAAGCGGTGTCATACTGGATACCAACCAGGCTACCTGCGAGCTGTTGGGCCAGGAAAAGCCCGATCTTCTTGGCCAACCCATATTCAACTATTTGTTCGAGGAGGATACCGGCCGATTTCAAAAGGCAATGAAGAAGGCCCTCTCCCAGGGCAGCGAAATGGCTGGAGAACTCCTGTTGAGAAATAAATCCGGCGCAAAACTTTATGTCGAGGGTGTGGTCGGGTACTTCGCATTTCTCGAAACCGATTATCTCATAATCAGTTTCAGGGATCTAACGGAGCGGATGGAGGCCTCCGAGGCCCTCAAAACGGAACGTCGCGTTCTCTATGAGAAAAATGTGGCCCTCAGAGAGGTCTTGCAGCATATCGAGGAAGAGAAGACAGAGGCAAGAAAGAATATCGCGCAAAGGATTGATCAAGTCATCTTGCCCCTTGTCAAGAGGATAGGCGCAGCCAAGGATACTATCAACGAGCATTACTACCACCTGCTCGTGGACGAGCTTAAGAAGCTCTCAGGCTTCAGCGGCGGGGCCTCCAGCCTTTATTACAAGCTATCTCCCCGAGAAATCGAAATCTGCGACCTGATAAAAATGGGAGCTACGACCAAGGAGATCGCGAAAACCCTGAATATCTCGATAACCACCGTTAACAAGCATCGGGAGCGAATCAGAAACAGGCTTGATATTTCCAGGAAAGATGTCAATTTGACAGTTTTCCTGCAAAATTTGGAGTGAGTAATGTTGATTACGCATTCTTAGGGCATTGATGTCGTATTGACTTGGCGCTGTTTTCCCCTTTATTTCCTACGATGGATAACATTAGGGGGGCGCGGGTCCTAAGATGAGCAAGTCAGAGCGCCTTATTTTCATTCTATCACTTCTTCGTAGCAGCAAGTATTTGAGAGCCAAAGACTTGGCCCTAAAATGCGGTGTCAGCGAGCGCACCATTTACCGCGATATCATCTCCATATCCGGCATTAACATCCCCATATATTATGAAAATGGGTACAGGCTGCTCAATCAGGAATTCATGCCGCCGGTAAATTTCACCTCTTCCGAGGCCAATTTCCTGGTTACTTTGCTGTTGCCCCGGGTGAAGTACCATCGCAAGAATGCCCATAGGATTGCCGAGCGCATCCTGGACAAACTCGAGGCTTGCCGAACCCCGGAGCAACCGGTAAATGCCGCCTGGTAAATTGATCCAGCATAGTTGATCATCTCGACTTATTCGCCTATGATCTTGATAATTAAGCGCTTACGGCGCCGGCCGTCAAACTCGGCGTAATATACTTGTTGCCAGGGGCCGAGATCGAGGCGACTGTCGGTAATCGGCAGGATAACCTCGTGGCCGATTAGGAGATTCTTCAGATGGGCGTCACCATTGGATTCGCCTGTTCGGTGATGGCGATAGTCGAGGCCGGTCGGAGCGAGCTTCTCCAGCCATTCGTCGATATCGGCGAGAAGCCCCGATTCGGCATCATTTACATAGACACCGGCCGTGATGTGCATGGCGGAAACAAGACAGAATCCGTCGCTTATCCCCGAATTCCTGACCTGCTCCTCGACCATATCGGTAATTCTCAGGAATTCGCGCTTCTTGCGTGTATTGAACCAGTGATAAAATGTATGCGCTTTCATCGATGCTCCTTGAAATGTGGTTTAGCCCCACTGTCGCTTCATATGTTCATTTTGCCTAAATTGAATCTCTAAATATGAAATTCGATAATATCGCCATCGGTAAGGACGAAATTATTTTTAACTCGCTGCCCCTCGAATTTGCCCTTGCCCCAGATCTTGGCGAACTGAAACTTCTCCGCAAAGTCCTTGTGAAGCAGCCGGGCCGCGTCCTCCACCGTCCCGCCTATCGGAAGTATTATCGGGTCCGAGTATTCAGGCTCGTGCCCCACCCGCTTGGTGAAAACCCGCATTACCCCCAGCGCCGAAAAAACTGCCGCTTTGAAGTTATTTAAGGAATCATCATCCAGGATAGTAGTCGCGATGATCCGGAATTTCGGGTATCGGGCCTTGACCGTCTCCAGGGTCTTCTCCCAATCGCCGTCGAGATATTTGTGCGCGATAATAATCGCTTTCTTATACATAAACCTCGGATTCTCGATCTTATCGGGCTCTTCCGGGGCTAAAATAATCCCCTTTTCCTCCAGGAAACGCCCCAGCCTCTCAAGGCAGTCGATTGTGTCGAATTCCGATATGTCGCAAACGACCGCCACCAGGTCGGCCTGACGGACGAGGTTTGGGAGGTAAGGGGGAGTCTGGTGCTCGGCGATCGGGGGTGTGTCGATAAGCTGGATCTGAACAGTCTCAAATGTCATCATGCCGGCCATCGGCTCATGCGTGGTGAACGGGTAATCGGCGATCATCGGCCTGGCGTTGGTCAGGCTTTCCAGTAGGCTGGATTTGCCGGAGTTCGGCGGGCCGATCAAAATCACCTGGGCGGCCCCCTCGCGCTCGATATGGGAATGGGGATCGGTACGATGGGCGCCGTGCTTCTTGCCGCCGCCCTCCGCCTCTTTTTTCAGCCTGGCAATCTTGGCCTTCATATCGGCCTGCAGTTTGTCGGTGCCCTTATGCTTGGGCATGATAGCAAGAAGCTCTTTGGCCAGCCGAAGCTTCTCATTGATGTCGCTCTCCTTATTGAACTGGCGCTCGAGCTCGTAGTATTGGGGCGGCAAATTCGCAGGCATTTTGTGACCTCCGAAAAATCATAATCCAAAATAGCCCCGATTTCAAGTCAAAATCGAGAGATGGCGCTTTATGTTATTAAATCAAAGGCACAATCCACTTGCGTTGGACATTTCATTATGATAAGTTTTCTTGTGCTTCCTGGGGAATGTGGTATAAAGCATTAATTTTAGCAAATGAGGTCGTGAGAATGAGAAAGGTATTGATAATTGCTGGCATCGTGGTATTGGTCGTCATAGGTGCCCTGATCGCCATCCCACTAATCTTTAAGCCTCAAATTGTCAGGATGGTCAAGGAGAAAGCCAACCAGAGCATTAATGCCAATCTCGATTTCAAAGGTGTCGGGATCAGCCTTATCCGAAATTTCCCCAACGCCAGTCTGACTATCGACGATCTGGTCATAGTCAACCGGGAGCCTTTTGCCGGAGATACCCTGGCGCAGATCCGCAAGTTTGAGCTTTCCCTGAATCTGAGCAAGCTTCTTTTCAAGCGGAAGGTCGAGGTTCTCTCGCTGACCATCGATGAACCGCGGATCTACGCGATGGTTCTGGATAACGGGCAGGCGAATTATATGATCATTCCCGAGGCCGATGAGTCGCGGCCGACCGAAACCGACACGGCGGCCGCCATGGAGTTGGCTATCGAAGGATATAGAATCAAAAATGGTTCGCTTGCCTATATAAACGATTCCACTAAAATGATCTTGCATGTGGCCGGGCTAAATCACGAAGGCTCCGGGGATTTTAGCCGGCAGACGTTCACTCTTTACACAAGGACTAACATCGACGAGATCGATTTCAGCATGAAAGGCGTGCCTTATCTTAACGATGCCAATCTTCAAATGAAAGCCGACCTTCAAATGGATATGGCCCAAAATCGGTTCGCCTTTAAGGAAAATGAGATCAGGCTCAACGATCTGGCATTGAAATTCGACGGCTGGATTCAGTTGGCCGATGACAAAACCGAGCTCGATATGACTTTCAATGCCCCCAGCACCGAATTCAAAAGTATCCTTTCGATGGTACCAGCGATTTACCGGCGCGATTTCGGCAATCTTAGAGCCGAGGGCCGGATGAATCTCGAGGGGATAATAAAGGGAGTCTACGGCAAAACGCAGTTTCCCATGGTCGACATCAAGCTCTTCGTGGATAATGGCACGTTCCAACATCCCGACTTGCCGACCCCGGTCAAGAATGTCGCGCTCGACTTTCAGGTGACCAATCCCGGGGTCACGGTGAACGAGACCGTGATCGATTTGAGGAGATTGCATCTGGAGATTGGAGATCAACCGATCGACGCCCAGCTTCTGGTTCGGAATCCCGTCAAGGACCCATATGTCGATGGCCTGCTCAAGGGCAGGATCGATCTGGGGCAGGTTGGCAAATTCATGCCGCTGGGTGATACAATTAAGCTCGATGGCACTATTCAGTCCGATTTGACATTCCGCGGAACCGTCTCATCCGTACAGGAACAGCGCTATGATAATATAACCGCCAACGGCTCAGTGGCTCTCTCCAATATCAATTATTCCGCGCCTTCGATCCCTCAGCCGGTCATCATTCCAGCGGCCAACATCTCCTTTACGCCTCAGCAGGCCCGGCTGGAGCGATTCGATATGCAATTCGGCAGAAGCGATATCCACGCCAACGGCGGTCTAACCAATATGATTGGCTACATCCTGGGCGGCCAGACCTTGAATGGCACCTTGACCCTGACATCGGGATACCTCGATCTCAATCCATTCCTGCAGCAGGAGAGCGGGGCAATCGCTGCGGTCGAACTTCCGGCCCGAGTTGATTTTGTCATGTCCGGCAGATTCGAGCAAATAGTAGTCAGCAATTTCAATCTCACCAATGTGCAAGGCCAATTGATATTGCGCGATCGCAAATTGATGCTGATCGACCTCAAGGCCAATTTCCTCGAAGGTGAGATGGTGAGCAACGGCGCCTATACCTATGTCAAGCCCGGCAACCCTCATGTCGATTTCGACCTGAAGCTCTCCAAATTGAGTATCCCCGCCATGTACAAGAATATAGTCACGGTGCAGGCGTTTGCGCCGGTGGCCTCATTTATGAAAGGCTCGGTCAGCGGCGACCTTCAGCTCGACTCCGATCTCGGCGATTCGCTTAAGCCGATCTGGCAAACGATATCGAGCAAGGGGGCGCTGCAAATACCCGAGGCCAGGGTCGAGGGATTCGAACCGCTGAAGAAGATCGGCGAGGCGCTCAAATACGAAAGGCTGAAAAATCCCGGGTTCAGCAATTTCATGCCGAGCTTCGACATTGCCAAAGGTGTATTCAGCCTGAATCCCACGACATTGAAGATCGAGGGGTACGAGGCGATTCTTTCCGGATCAAACAGCCTCGACAAAACGATAAATTATCTAATGAAGCTCAATCTGCCGGCCTCGGCGGTGAAGGAGAATATAAACACCGCTCTGGCCGGCTTGATTAAGCAGGATGTCAATACCTTAACCGACGAGACTGTCGTCATCGATGTTGGATTGACCGGCACTTTCTCGGATCCCAAGGTTCAGACGTCGCTGGCGCAGATTGCTAAGGGCGCCGGGGACCAACTTAAGCGCGCGGCGCAGGCCGAGGCCCAGCGGCGCCGCGAGGAGCTGGAACAGCAGGCCAGGGAGAAGGTGGCCGGGCAAAAAGAAGCGCTTCAGGATACGGTGAAAAAAGCGATCGAGGAGCGCACCAAGGGCCAGGCCGAGGATATCAAAAACCGGATTAAGGGGCTGTTCGGCAAGTAGAGACAGCCCGGATTCGACCTTGATTAAGGATCGGCATTACCTTATACTCATCGGCGCTTTTGCATATTCGGTCGTTTCATTTTTCGGAGGAATTAATGCTCAGCACAAGTGATTTCAGGAAGGGGATGAAATTGGCGCTCGATGGGGAGCTCTATGTGATTGTCGATTTCCAGCATGCCAGGACCGCCCAGCGTCGGGCCAACGTCTGGACCAAGCTCAAACACCTTAAGACTGGACGTGTTCTGGAGAAGACATTTTCGGCCGGCGAAACGTTTAACGACCCCGAATTCACCGAGCGAGCCATGCAGTACCTCTACAACGACGGCGAGGCGTTTAATTTCATGGATTCCAGATCATACGAGCAAACGACGCTGTCGACTGAGCAGGTCGGCGATTCCAAATGGTACCTCCAGGAAAATGTCGAATATAAGATAATGTTTTTCGAGGGAAACCCGATCGCCATCAATATGCCGTCAGCGGTAATCCTCAAGGTCATCGAGGCCGAGCCGGCGATCAAGGGCGATTCGGTTTCGAACCTGACCAAGAATGTCAAGGTCGAGACCGGGCTGACAGTCCGCGCGCCCCTCTTCATTAAAGAGGGCGATTCCCTAAAAATCGATACCACCGAGGGGAAATACCTCGAGCGGGTGTCATAAATCCGCCTATTGATTCCTTGCAAGGCGATCTCTTATTCGGAGAACCCTATGGCGTCATCGGGGTCGATGAGGCCGGCAAAGGGGACTATTTCGGCCCGCTGGTGGTGGCGGCTTGTTTCGCCCATGAACAGATCGAGCGGGAGTTCGCGTCATTCGGTTTGAGAGAGAGCAAGAGAACCTCCGACAGCCGGGCCTTTGTGCTTGAAAAACAGATCAAACGAATTTCGCCGCATCAGGTCATAGTTATCGGTCCCGAACGTTATAATGAGCTTCACGCCAAGATCAGGAATTTGAACAGGCTTTTGGCCTGGGGACATGCCCGGGCGCTGGAAAACCTCCTGGCGCAGGTCAATCCGATCGAGGTTATTTCCGACCAGTTCGGCGATAAGCGCCTGATTGAAAACGCCCTCATGGCCCGGGGGAGGGGAGTGAAATTGACTCAGATGCATCGGGCGGAGAGCGCTCCCGCGGTAGCGGCGGCCTCGATACTCGCCCGAGCCGAGTTTCTGAGGCGGCTGTCTGCCCTTTCGGCGCAATACGGCATGGAATTGCCTAAAGGAGCCGGCTCCATGGTCGATGAGGCTGGCCGGAAATTCATAAAGGAAAAGGGACCCGATGAGCTTGTCATGATTGCCAAACTCCATTTTAAGAATACCCAGCGCATACTCGGTCGTGACGACACCTGATTTGGAGCGTCGCCCGGGATAGAAAAGGTCAAGTAACAGGACTTTCCCCGAAAACCGGGCATAATTTCTTCGAGCTTTAATAATTTCATAGGATTAGGCTTTTCCAGATCTGAGAATGATGATTTTTCAAAAAGCCGAGAAAAAATCGGGGGTTATTAAGACACCCGAAGCAGTTCAGCAGGTTCGTAGGTCGTTTGACCGTGAACCTGCTGGTTGAGAGGGCAAATGCGTGTCGGGTCGCGGCCATTTGGCCTACCCGGACGGGTCCGTATGGGCGACCCGACACAACCCAGAACGGGTCCGTCTGGACGAGGGCAGCTTAGTGAAAGCAGCAATAGGTATCTGTGTGATAATTTCGGGGAAACGCCTCTTACGTAATCCTTGATATTGAATACAAAGCGTTATAGATTATAATCACCCTTAATCGGGGTGGTGGTCATGTTAGAGCCGACTGGAAATGAAATTTGCCGCAGGAACTTCCTCAAAGCCTCAGGCTTTTGCCTGGGATACTCACTTATCGGCGCGCCGATTTCGTTGCCGGGCGGAATGATCCGACCCTTGAGCGAAGTTGCCGCAGATAACAGCAAACTTGAGTATCATCCTGCCCAATTCTATAAGAAGCTGGCCGATCTGGAGATCGAATGTGAGCTCTGCCCCAGGAAATGCGCCGTGGGCGATAAGGAGCGGGGCTTTTGCGGAGTGAGGGAGAACAAGGGGGGAGAATATTACACTCTCGTCTATGGTAATCCCTGCTCGACGAATATCGACCCCATCGAGAAAAAACCATTCTTTCATTTCTTCCCCGGCTCATCGGCGTTCTCTATCGCCACCGCGGGATGCAACCTCAACTGCAAATTCTGCCAGAATTGGCAAATCTCGCAATTCCGGCCCGAGCAGATCCGCAGCATGAAATACTCGCCCGATGAGATCGCGTCCATGGCGCTGCAATACGGCTGCCGCTCGATCGCTTATACCTACTCCGAGCCGACTGTTTTCTACGAATATATGCTCGATTGCGCGATTGCGGCGGAACAGCGTGGCGTCAAGTCGGTCATGGTCTCGGCGGGATTTATTTCACCGGAGCCGATGAAAAAACTCCTGCCGCATCTGTCAGCAGTCAAGATCGATTTGAAGGCGTTTGATCAGGAATACTATTCGAATATCTGCAATGGCGAATTGAAACCGGTTCTCGACACGCTGGTGCTGCTGAAAAACTCCGGAATCTGGTTTGAAATTGTTTACCTAATGCTTCCCACGCTGAACGACGACCCCGGGAAAATATCGAAGCTCTGTTCATGGATTATCGATGAGCTTGGCCCTGATATTCCGATTCATTTCACTCGATTTCATCCTGAATACCTGCTGAAAAACCTGCCATCGACTCCGATTGCAAGCCTGGAGCAAGCCTGCCAAATCGCCAGGAAAACCGGCCTGAATTACCCTTATGTCGGCAACGTCTACGGCCATAAATGGGAAAATACATATTGCCCTGGATGCCAATCAGAAATCATCACGAGATCCGGGTTTCAGGTAAGCTCAATTCTTATTGAGAATGGCCGCTGCAAGAAATGCGGGCGCCAGATTCCCGGCATATGGTCCTGACCAACGGCCTTGGCTCAAAAGCGAACGCCATATTGCTGGGCGTCTGCTCATTGGGCACACAGGCTGTCGTCCTCAGGTTGACGCTGTCCTCGCAGAGCGGTGGCGAGATATACGCGGCGCTGGCGCTCGGCGGGTGGATTGCCTCGGTTGGGATGGGAGCGCTGCTGGGACGGATGCTCGGCGCGAAACACCTCTCGACCGCCTGGCTTTTGTCGTCTATTATCAAACTTCCCGTGGCGGCCCTCATCTTTGTTTACCCCTCATTCTATACCGGGCTCTTGGATCCGATTAAGTTCCTTCCGCTTATTCTAATGGCCATTGCGCCGACCGGGCTGATCTACGGCGCCATTTTTTCTCTGATTATTTCACCAGAGGACAAGGCATCGATTATTTACGGAGCCGAGGCCATCGGCTCGGTACTTGGAGGCCTTGGTGCGACTCTATGGGCCTTCGCAGGGCTGGGTGATTTTGGGCTTCTGGCGCTCCTCGTCGGAGTGGAGCTTGGGCTGGCATTCAAAAAGAGGGCTTTCCGATTTCTATTGCCGGCGCTGGGCCTCGTTGCCGGGCTCATTTTTTGGCCGGGGCTTGAGCGAGGCCTGAGCGAAATGCGATGGCCCGGATTCAAGGCGGAAATCATATCGCACGGGCCATCAGGTACCTGGATCAGGCTCGAACGTCAGGGCCAGGTCACGATTATTCACAACGGCACGCAGATAGCGTCGATCCCCGACAGGCCAATGGCGGAGGAGGCGCTCTTCTGGCCGCTGTTATATCACCCCAATCCCCGAAATATGCTGTTGATCGGGTTCGAAGGAATACCGGTTTCCGAATACTTGCCTGATGATATAAGAGCTCTTAGATTGCTGTTCGACCGCGCCTATCTCAGGATGAATGTCACTGATTCATCGGAAGTTATCTTCACCGATCCCCTGGGCTACTCGGGAGGGAAATTCGATATTGTTGCAGTTCGGCTCTACGGGGCGGCCAACCTGGCCGATTACAGATTTGAGACAGAGCGTTTTTTCAGGCGTTGCCGGCGCCTCCTAAATGAGGATGGAATCCTTTTCG
>MEWP01000159.1:36589-78454 GCA_001775395.1 candidate division Zixibacteria bacterium RBG_16_53_22
GCCGATGAGAATTATATTTCGCCGGACCTTGGATATTATTTGTCCTCGTTGTATGCGACCCTTGATGGCGTGTTTGCCGATGTTTCGCCGGTTACCTCTTATCGTCTGGGCTTCATTTGCCGGCAGGCTCAGGAGGGCGCTGCTGGCCCCGATAGGACCGAACTTGATCTCGGAAGACTCGGTTCTGAATCGCCCTATTTCAATAAGACCTTGCTTTCGGCGGTATATTCGCCGGCCAGGGCGTTGAATTTCTCCGGTGGTCTGAATTCCAGGGCCGATAAGAATGATATTACCAGGCCACGGTCGGTTTATCATTATCTAAGATGGCAGGCCAGCCAATTTGGATTCCGCGAGCGTCTCCTTGATATGAATAGCGGGCTTGTGGCCGCTCTGGTGCTGGCGGTCCTGATTCTCCTGCCAATCGCGTCAAAGGCGGCTACGGGTCTGAAGCTGGCTCCGATTGCAGGCGTATATATCTTTGGCCTGCTCGGCATGGCGTTCGAAATATCGATACTCTACCTTTTCCAGGTATTGCTCGGAGCGCTATTTATTCATCTCGGCCTGCTGCTGGCGGTCCTGATGGCGGGCTTGTCATGGGGCGCCCTTAATCGTCTTAAGGTCACGTTTTTTCAAGTATTCGGGACCTTTATATTAGCCGCTGCTATTGTGGCCGGGGCTATACTGGCCGGAAATATGGGAATCGGCTTGCCGTTTATCGGAATCATGCTATATTCGGCTGCCGGGGCTTCGGGATTTGCCACCGGCGCCGGCTTCGCGCTGATCGCGAGACGTTTCGGCCAGGAACGCTCCCCGGGTTCAACCTATTATGGAACCGACCTCTTTGGCGCCCTCATGGCGACCCTGGCTGCGCCCTGGGTTATTATGAGCTTGGGCGCAACTTTTTTAATATCATCTATGATATTAATAAGTATAATATCATGGATGATTTTTAGGATGAGCAAAGAATGAAACTGCAATTGTCGATAAATAGTTATATAGGGAAAGCAATGGAGGCCTTGTGAAATTCAAATACAGGATTGGGACGACGGTGACTGCGGCATTTGCAATTATTATCCTGTTCGCCTTCGCCCTCGCCCAACGGCCCAGCGATTCCATCTATTCGCTGGTAAAACTCTCGTCGGATATCGCGTTCAAAATCAACGCCCGGTACGTAGACGATATCGATGTCCAGAAACTTGTCTATTCCGGCATCAGGGGGATGCTCGATACCCTCGACCCCTTCTCCGAATTCCTCGAGAAGACTGACTATGACAACCTGATGGAGATGACCTCGGGCAAGTACTCCGGCCTGGGGATGACCATTTTCTTGAAAGACAATTGGGTTACGGTCATGTCGCCGATGGAAGGCACCCCGGCCTACAGAATGGGCCTTCGATCCGGCGACCGCATCACCAGAATCGATGGGCAATCGACTAACGGCATGACCACGCAGGAGGCCTCCAAGCGCATGCGCGGCGAGGCTGGAACCAAGGTTAACCTGACCGTTCAACGCGAAGGGGCCGACGAGCCGCTCGAATATACTATCGAGCGAGCAGTCATAACCATCAAGACAGTGCCTTTCGCCGGAGTGATTGATGACGATGGCAGGCGAATCGGATATATCAGGCTCTCTCGGTTCGGCGAGGAGGCTGACGCCGAGCTCGATGTCGCCATGAAGAATATGGCCAATGAGAAACTGGACGGGCTGATTTTCGACCTCAGATCCAACGGCGGTGGCCTCTTGAGCCAGGCGGTAATGGTCTCGAACTATTTCCTGCCCAAAGGCTCCGACGTCGTCTACACCAAAGGGCGCACGGCCGACCAGAATAACACCCATTATGCCAATCGCGATCCGATTCTTCCCGAGGTACCCCTGGTGGTCCTGGTTAATGAAATGTCGGCCTCGGCCTCAGAGATTGTGGCGGGGGCCATCCAGGATTCCGACAGGGGCGTGATTCTCGGCAATACGACATTCGGCAAGGGTCTGGTCCAACAGGTTTATACCCTGCCCGAGGGAGCGGCTCTTAAACTCACCACCGCCAAGTGGTATGTGCCTTCCGGGAGATGCATACAAAAGGATATTCGCTCGACCCGGCACCCGGAGGACATGGCCGAGGCCGAGAATGATACCACGGCCGAGGCCGTCGATTCCACCAAGCTGGAGATTTTTCACACCAAGGGCGGCCGCATCGTTTATGGCGGCGGCGGAATCACCCCGGATATCGTTGTCGATCCCGAGAAACTGACCGCCCTGGAATTAAACCTCGAGCGCCTCTCCCTGTTCTTTGATTTTGCTTTGCGCTATACTGCCGCCCACCCCGGGATAAAGCCCGATTTCCAGGTTACCGATGCAATAGTGGCCGAGTTCAGGGATTTCCTCAAAGAGCGGAGTTTCACTTATAAGAACGAGGTCGAGAACAAGCTCGAGGAATTGGAGAAAATCGCCAGGGAAAATGAGAATGACCAGTCGGTATTTGCGGAAATCGAGAAGATGAGGGGCGTGGTGGCCGCCCACAAAGATTCCGAATTTGCCGAGAGTCTCGATTATATCAAGCGTTCCATCAAGCGCGATATTCTCACCCGTTTATACGGCGAATCGGAGGTTTACAGGCACGTGGTGCTCGAAAGCGATCCGTATATTGAGAAAGCGGTGACGATCCTGTCATCGCCGACGGAATACGCCGGCATCCTCGGCAGCTAAGCCACAGGGAAATGTAATTTGGGCCGGTCGCCAGCGCGCGTCCGGCCTATTATTATGCTTGCATCCCGTTATAGTCGGCCGGGCAACATTGACCTCTTGATTCGCCTTTTTTCAAACCTGTTTATGCGGGCCTTTCTTTCTATCATTTATCTTGACAAGGTTTTAGTTTTATTATAAGGTATTTATGGCGAGGGGATCTGTTATCTGTTGATTTTGCCCCATTTACAATCACACCCAGGGTATTTATTCCTGGCGAGTTATTCATTCAGAATGCCTTCGAGCGGAGGGGAAGGTATCATGATCTCAGTTGATAAGGCGCTCCAAATAGTCCTTGAAAACACGCCGGTTTTGGACCCTGTATCAATTCCCATAATCGGAGCAAGAAACATGGTCCTGGCAGAGGACTTTATTTCTTTCGATGATATGCCGCCATTTGACATGGCCATGATCGATGGTTTTGCGGTCGTCAGCGGCGATATCGCCCGGGCCTCTCACGATGCACCCGTGTCGCTCAAGCTCGATGGGGAAGTGAAAGTCGGTTGCCCGTGGCCGGAGCGGGTCCTATCGGGGCACGCTGTAAAAATCGTCAGCGGCGCCGCGCTTCCCGACGGCACCGATACTATTGTCTCCTCGGAATCCGCCGTGCGCGATTCCACCCAGCGAGTGAAAATATACCAGAGCGAAAGACCCGGCGAGAATATCTTCGCCAAAGGCGGTGACATAGCCTCCGGGACTATAGTTCTCCTTAAAGGCAAGATCCTGACCGCCGCCGATATCGGCGTTCTTGCCGCCCTGGGCAAACAGGAGGTGCTTTGTCACAGGAGACCCCGGGTCTCATTTTTCGCCTCCGGAAACGATCTCATCCCACCTGACCAGCCGCTGCAAAACGGCAAGATTAGAGCCGGAAATTCCTTCGTATTACAGTCCCAGCTCGACGAGTACGGGGCCGAGCCGATCAACCTGGGCATTATCGGGGCCGATTCCGATGAGCTTAAAGCTAATATCGAAAAAGCCATGGAAAGCGACATGTTCATCACTTCCACCGGGTCCTCGATGGACGATTTCGATATGATAAAAGGGATACTGCAACGGGCCGGGATGGATCTGAAATTCTGGAAAGTCGCCATCCGGCCCGGCAAGCCCCTAATCTTCGGAACATTTAATGGTATCCCGGTATTCGGGCTTCCGGGGAATTACTTGTCGTCGATGGTTATCCTGGAGGAGTTCGTCAGGCCGGCGATATGCAAGATGCAGGGCAAACGCGATGTGCGCCGAACCGAGGTTTATGCCCGTCTCGAGAAGGATATCAGGGGTGGTGGAGGCATGACTCATTTTATCCGCGCCGAGGTCAGGATTACAGACGATGGTTTTCTGGCGCTGCCGACCGGCAGCCGCACGACGCCGTCGGTCATGCCGCTTACTCTGGCCAACGGATTCATAGTCGTGCCGCAGGATATCAATCATATATCCGAGGGCGAGACTGTCAGGGTTCAAATAATCGCCGACCCGACAAACATGTGTTGATTTTGCCCTCTTGATAGATGAAGCTGCTTGTTAGCCTATGGCCCGCGAGCGTTTGGGGGGCCGGTAAAATAGGAGGATATGCAGCGCAAAGATCAAGAACACAACATCGCGAATAGTATCTACGACCAAATTTGTTCTCACGCTGGCCGAGGTCGAGAAACAACCACAATTGATATTAATGCCTCTGATAGCGGTAACCGAAAGCAAGGCTATATAAAATACCAATAGCCCTCCCAGGATTAGATTCGCACCCCTGACTCTGAGGCCGACAATAATTAAAACCCCGGCCAAAAGCTCGATCCAGGGTAGAATAATAGCTGAGATATTTATAAGCGACGGCGGCATGATTCGGTAATTATGAATGATCTGGGCAAAGGCCAACGGATTTAGCGCTTTGTCGTAGCTGGCATAGATAAATACGATTCCAAGCACCAACCGCGAAACAAGAAGCAGCCGCCTGTCACTGAGAAATCTCATGGCTCCCCTCTGATTTTTCGACTGGCAGGCCGGCATCGTTCCACTTCTGCCACCCGCCAAAGAAGATATAGGAATGTTCATAACCCAACTGTTTGAGTTCCCGAGCCAGAAAAAGCGAAAGCTCGCAGTCGAGGCCGCCGCAGTATGCCACGATCTCTTTTCGGGGATCAAGCATCGGCCGGACCGATTCCCAATAAGTATCCCATTGCTCAAACGGCAGGTTGATCGCCCCTTTGATGTGGTCCTCCTCATATTCATACGGCTCGCGTGAGTCGATGAAAATGGCGTTGCCGCGAAGGTAGATGCCGTAAGCTTCCTCGAGCGAGAGCAGAGAATCACCCGGCTGGTAGGATGGCGGGAGTTCAAGCTCGCGTTTTTGGCGATTGTCTGGCCAGGGAGTATCCCAGGCCAGGCCTTTGGCCGACGTGGAATTTCTGACGGTGTTGACAGCAATTCCAATTAAGGCCCCGACGATTAATATCAGAATGGCATCCCTTAGACTTTTCATGGCGGATAAAATAAATTCGAGACGGGAAAGAGTCAAGCGAAACCGGCATGGTATTATCATGACAACAAATCAGTTATGTAGAATTTGGTTGACATTTGAACCGGGCGTGCTAATTTTCGCATAAGAATGAGTATGCTTTACAGGCAAGTGCTTGTCTTAAATCAGAATTTCGAGCCTGTTTCCGTTTGCAGTGTCAGGCGCGCCGTGGTGATGCTATACCTGGGCAAGGCCGAAATAATAGAGACAGCCGATGGATTCGTGCTGCGTTCGCAATCTACTCAAATCCCGGTGCCATCGGTCATAAGGCTTGATTTTTATGTCAAGGTGCCGGCCAAGCGGATCATGCTGACTCGCAAAAACATCATCAAACGCGATGGCAGCCGGTGCCAATACTGCGGCAGGAAGAAGTCTCAGATGACTGTCGATCATATCATACCCAAGATTTACGGTGGAAAGGATACCTGGGAAAACCTGGTTTGCGCCTGCCTCGAATGCAACAACCGCAAAGGCCACCAAACCCCCGAACACGCGGGTCTGCTCCTCGTTCGGCGGCCGAGGAGGCCCAATCATATCACGTTCATCCAGCAATTCGTGGGCGTCAGCGACCACCGTTGGCGTCAATACCTTTTTATGGATTGACGAGACGGGGAGAGGCATCCGCGCGGCTTCCCTCTTTTACCCCGTCATGCGGAAATTTCGAGAATCAAGTGGGCCTTTGGGCGCATCTATCAATTTATTCGTAATGGAGGTCTGTTGACTCTAAAACCTGTCATACTATCCGGCATGCAGCCGACTGGCCAGTTGCATCTGGGCAATTACGAGGGGGCCCTGAAAAACTGGGTTTCGCTCCAGGACAATTATCGCATGTTTCTTTGCATCGTCGATTGGCACGCGCTGACCTCGGATTTCAACGATACGGCCCCCATGCAGGAGAGGATATTCCAGACGGCGGTCGATTATCTGGCTGCCGGGCTCGACCCCGATAAGTGCTCCATATTCATTCAATCGGAGATAAAGGAGCATGCCGAATTGCATCTGCTTCTGTCCATGATCGTCCCAATTCCCTGGCTGGAAAGGGTGCCGGCATATAAAGAAAAAGCTGAAGCCCTCGACTTAGATAGTTATGGTTTCCTGGGTTACCCATTGTTGCAGGCGGCCGATATCTTGATTTACAAGGCTGATGCCGTTCCTGTCGGAAAAGATCAGGTACCCCATATCGAATTGACCCGGGAAGTGGCGCGAAGATTCAACTCATTATATGGCAAGGTCTTCCCGGAACCAGAGGCGCTGTTGACCCAGTTCCCGGCCATTCCCGGTACCGATGGGCGCAAGATGAGCAAATCATATGGCAACGATATCAGGCTGGCCGATACCGAGGAGGAGACGACCAAGAAAATCAAGAAAATGGTCACGGATCCCAAGAAGATATACAAAGGCGATCCCGGCCGCCCGGAAATTTGCCCGGTCTACGCCCTGCATCAGGTATACAGCACCAATAGCGAGGAAATCAGAATCGGCTGTTCCACGGGGGCTTTGGGCTGTGTCGATTGCAAGATGCAACTGGCCGCCAGTCTGAACGCCGCCCTCCGGCCTCTCCGGGAGAAAAGAAAAGAGCTTGTAAATAATAAAAAGTATGTTATAAATATATTGAAGAAAGGGGCGGACGAGGCCAGGCAGGTAGCCGGCGCCACTATGGATGAGGTCCGCCGGGCAATGCATCTGATGAGAGAAGATGTCTGAAGTCTCAGAACATCGCGCAGGCCAGCTTTTATTTGAGCTGGAGGCCTTCGATGGCCCGCTCGATCTACTCCTGTATCTGATCAGGAAGGATGAAATCGATATCTATGATATCCCCATAGCAAACATTACCAGGCAATATCTCGGATATCTCGCGGCCTGCCGGGAGTTGAACCTCGAGGTGGCCGGCGAGTTCTTGTACATGGCATCGATGCTGATCCGAATAAAAGCGCAGATGCTCCTGCCGCGGCCCGAGGATGACGTAATCGAGGATCCAAGGACGGAGCTTGTCAATGCCATCCTGGAATATAAGAAGATCAAGCAGACCTCCGCTATACTGGAGCAGATGGCGGAGGAGCAGGCCATGCGCTACCCCCGGGGCGAGGCTGGCCCGGATAATCTCCCGGCGCCCGAGCCGGAAATGGTGCGGGTCGACCTGGCAACGCTGATGATCGCTTTCGGCGATCTGCTTCGGCGGATGCCGCGAGAGACAATTTACGAGGTCAGGCCGCAGGAAATCACGGTGGAAATGCGCAAAGAGCATATCCTGGCCCTTTTCGAGGATAAGCGATCCATTGAATTCGATATATTATTTGAAGATGATCCGAGAAAAATCGTAATGGTGGTCACTTTTATTGCGATTTTGGAGTTAGTAAAGCAGGGGACTCTAAAATTAGAACAAGCAGCACGCTTTTCCCCGATCAGGCTGTTCAAGGGGGAAATGGAAAATCAGCTTCTCCTGGAGAGCGCATGAGAACATTGATCCTCTCATTAGCGATGGTGACCACTCTGGCCATACCGGGCTTTGGGTGTGAAACCGCCGAGCTCATCGAAAGTTGGTGCGGCAATGACAGCCCGCCCATTATCCTTGGCCGGCCCGTTATGCAGTTCGATTGGGCTACTCCCGACGAGCATTTCCGCATTCATTACGATATCATCGGGGATAGGGCCGTTTTCAGACCCGACGAAGATGTCGATCCGCCCGACGAGGTTCCGGATTATGTCAATCGCGCCGCCGATTATCTGGCACTGGCTTATGATTCGCTTGTCTTCGGCCTGGGATTCGATCCGCCTCCATTTGACGGTGATCTTGGGGGCGACTCGAAGTATGACATTTATCTGACGGAATACACCGGCCTGACGACACCCGAGTACCCGACCGACCAATACCCGGGTCGGCCGGCTTATACCTCTTACATTCAACTCGGCCATGATCTTCGCACTTTTCGCTACCCTATCGATCCTTTGCCGCTCCTCAAGGTCATATCGGCGCACGAGTTATTTCATGCCATAGAATTTACATACCGGGCGTTCTCCTCGGATCAAACCGCCTGGTGGTTCGAATCGTGCGCCAGGTGGGCCGAGGAGAAGGTATTTGACGATGTCAACGACGTTTATTATGACATTCGGTTTTACCTGGCCAATTCCAATCGCTCCCTTTACAGGACAGCCGGCCATTTCATTTACGGCGCCTGGCTCGTGCCCCAGTATTTCGACCAGAATTACGGGTCCTCTTTCATTAAGGAATGCTGGGAGCATTTCGCCGATTTCGATTTCTCGATGGATGCTCTTCGCTATGCTTTCTTCGACCGCCAGATCGATCCCGATTTGGCATACTGCCGGCATGTTGTCTGGAATTATTTCACCGGAGTCAATTACCGTTTCGGTTTCTATAACGAGGGGCAGGATTTCCCCGCGACTGTCACCGAGGCTCGGACCCATTCCACATATCCGGTCGATTGGATAAGCGAGCCGTTACCTTTGGAGAATGTGGCCGAGTCATATATCGCGTTTCGCCGAACCGGCACGGCTAAGGGAACCCTGGTGATCGAATATCTGAATATGACCGAGGACCGTCACAAGGTCTGTATCGCTATCGAAAATCCGCAGAATGAAGTGGCATTCAGCATCTACGAGGTCGATACCGGGGTGCCGTCAAGATTCGTAATTAGTGACTTTACCGCCTCCGATAAGGTCATTATGATGCCGGTCTGGATTTATGAAGGAACCCCTCGCGCCCATCAGACCTCGTATTCGTATCAGGCCCAGCTCGACACGGCCGTCACGCCTGTTTACGTCGAAGATAGGCCCGGCGATTTTGCGTTGCGGGCCGTATATCCCAATCCGTTCAATAATGCCGTTTCGATTTCGTATCAGGCTCCTTATGACGGGAAATGCCTCCTCAACATATTCGATGTTGGCGGCAGGCATCTTTTCGGCGAGGAGATTTCCGCCAGGGCGGGGTTGAACAATATCGCCTGGAACGCGCCTGATGGATTGGCCAGCGGAATATTATTTTACACCATCGATTTCGGAGCCGGAAGAATCAGCGGAAAAATGTCATTGTTGAAATAGAGGCTGTAATTGGATCACCGAGAAATTATCAACGAGCACTTTCAGGCGGAATCAACCCAGGAACGAATAAAAGATTATATCCGCGATGATATATCGGCGGCGGTCGAGGCTTTGCTGTTCGCCTCGCCGATGCCGCTTGGCGTCTCTCAACTGGCCAGGCTGGTGGGACGAGACAGGCTCCTCATTCCCGCCATCATCGATAGACTCAATCTCCATTATGCCGAGACGGGCAGGTCGTTCCGCATTGAGCGGTTCAATGATTCCTATCGTTTCTATACCATCCCTGAATTCGACAAGTTTATTAGTCGATTGGCCGAAATTCCTCGGCCGTCCAGGCTCTCGAGGGCCGCGCTCGAGGTCCTGTCGATAATCGCCTACAGGCAGCCGGTGGTAAAATCCGAAATCGAACGCATCAGGGGAATAGATTCCGACGGCGTAATCAGAACCCTGCTCGAAAGGGGCCTCATCGCCGTTTCGGGCAAATCCGATTCTCCAGGAAGGCCATTGCTCTACAAGACCACGGAGGAATTCCTGGAGTTCTTCGGCATCTCCGATATATCGCTTCTTCCCAGGCCTGATAACGATATCGGCGCCGGCGAACAACCCAGAACCATTTCCCTTGTCCGTCCCCCGGAGAATCTGCCCCCCGAAGATTCAGATGAGGCTGAATAAATTTCTCGCCAAGGCCGGAGTCGCCTCCCGTCGAAACGCAGATATAATGATCGAAGCGCGGCGCGTCTCTATTAATGGCAAAACGGTTACCGAGCTTGGTACGCAGGTCGATGAGGCCAGAGATCGGGTGGCAGTGGACGGCAAACCCGTCAAGATTGTCAAAGAGTCTATTTACATACTTCTTCATAAGCCGGTCTCGTACCTTGTAACCTGCGTCGATAATTTCGGTCGACCTACGGTGCTCGATCTTGTTGGAGAGCATCGCCATGTCGTGCGGCCGGTCGGGCGGCTCGATTATAATTCATCGGGGCTCCTTCTTCTGACCAATGACGGTGAGCTGGCTTTCCGGCTGACTCATCCGAGATATGAAATTGAAAAGACATATCAGGTAAAGTGCCAGGGGGCGATAAGCGACGAGACGATCACCAGGTTGGAAAACGGTATTGACCTCGATATTGGCAGGACTGCTCCTGCTAAGATAGAGATTCTAAACCGCGCCGGAAATTTCACCCGCCTGAATATTACCATTCATGAGGGGCGTAAACGTCAGGTGCGGCTGATGCTGCAGGCGGTAGGGCATAAAGTCATAACGCTCAAGCGAACCAGACTCGGGAATCTTGAACTGGGGGACTTGCGCGAGGGCAGATATCGTCATCTCACCGCAGTGGAGGCCAGGGGCCTGAAAAGGTCCGTCGGATTATGAAGAAGCACAGGGTAATTGCTATCGACGGGCCGGCCGCGTCGGGCAAAAGCACGACCGCCAAACTGCTGGCCACGCGACTGGGATTCATCTATTTGGACACCGGGGCGATGTACAGGACCGTGACACTGGCCGCGCTGGAACGAGGGATCGATATCCGGAATGAAATTGCCGTCGGTCGTCTGGCCGGTGAAATCAAGATAGACTTCATCCCGACCGAAGACGGCAACAGGGTGATCCTCGATGGCCGCGATATCACCAACGAAATTCGCACTCCGGCCGTTGACGCCGCCGTATCGCCGGTATCATCGTATAAAATTGTCAGGGAAAAAATGGTCGCTCTCCAGAAGGAGTTTGCGCGCAGGGGGGATGTCGTGGCCGAAGGGCGCGATATGGCCACCGTCGTTTTTCCTGACGCCGATCTCAAGATTTTCCTGGTTGCCGACCTGGAGACGCGGGCTATCAGGAGGTGTCGCCAGCTCGACAGCCCGGGCCTCAAGACCACGATCGAAGATCAGATGGCGTCGTTGTCGTCGAGAGATCTTTTCGACAGCGAAAGGGAGAACTCACCCCTGAAAAAAGATCCTGAGGCTGTCGTCCTCGACACGTCGGGCATGTCCATTAACGAACAGGTCGAGAGGGCTCTGGAACTTGTATCCGAGAGGCTTGGGATAGAGTGAGGATATATTATCGAATTTGCCATACCGCTCTGTTCATTTTTCTTAAAGTCTACTGCAAGATGAAAACATACGGGGTGGAAAATGTCCCCGCAAAGGGCGGTGTCATAATCGCCTCGAACCATGTCGCAGGTGGTGATCCGCCTTTTATCGGGGGTGGCATAAAGAGAGAATCGTATTTCCTGGCGAAGAAGGAGCTTTTCAGGAATTTCTTCTTGCGCACCCTGATAGAAAGCCTCAATGCCATTCCGGTCGACAGGAGCGTGCTCGATCAGCGAGCCATCGAGGCGGCCGAGAGAGCCCTCCGAAACGGCAAAGCCCTCATCTTATTCCCGGAGGGCACGCGGAGCAAGACGGGCGAGATTGGCAAGGGCAAGCCCGGCATAGGATTATTGGCAAGAAGGGCGGTCGTTCCGATTGTGCCCGCTTATATACAGAATTCCGGAGCTTTCTTGAAGCTGCCGTTCACGGGCCGCAGGTTAATAATCAGTTATGGCTGTCCCATTGATTCGGCCTGGATAGCCTCTGTTCCCGACAGCAAGGAGGGGTATCGTCAGATCGCGGAGGAGGTCATGACGCACATCAGAGCCCTCGGGCAGGCCCGGGGTCAGGCCGCGGAGCCCGGGCCTTAAACGACTTCAAGCCCCACGAAAAACCATTTGCGTAAGGAAAAGAATTATTTATATTTATAAGAATCCTCCCGATGCATTTCATGCGGGGGGCCCCTTAGGGGGATTATCAATCTTAAGGAGGACATAAAGGAATGTCAGTAAGGAAATCCGAGGGAAAGAAAGAATCAACCAAAAAACCAAACGTGGGAGGTGGTTCCAAGAGCAAGGCCGCTAAGGCCAAGACCGAATCGCGTAAAACGGGCGGCAAAGGCGGACACAGTGGAGTCGGCGCCGCTGAAATCGAAATGAAGAAAACCCGCACTCGGGCGGCGCGGCAGAAAACGCGCCGGCTGGATATCGAACCCCTCATAACATCGGAGGAGATCGAGGACCAGGAATATTCGCCGGACGAAATGCAGAGAATGATGTCGATGTACGAAGGCACATTGCAGGATATTAAGGAAGGCGAGGTCATAAACGGGACCGTCCTTGGCGTCACGCGCGATGATGTGATAGTCGACGTTGGATTCAAGTCAGAGGGAATAATCCCGATAGCGGAGTTTCCCGAGCCGATCAATATCAAGGTCGGCGAGAAAATTCAGGTCTATCTCGATGCTATCGAGGATAGCGACGGCCAGCTCGTTTTATCGAAAATGAAAGCCGATTTCATGAGGGTCTGGGACAGGATCAAGGAATGTCATGATTCCGGCCAGACAGTCCAAGGCCGCATCGTCCGCCGCATCAAGGGCGGCATGGTGGTCGACCTGTTCAGTGTCGAGGCCTTTTTGCCCGGTTCGCAGATCGCCCTGCGCCAGGTGCCCGATTTCGACGCGCTCGTCAATCAGATGATGGATCTCAAGATAATCAAGTTGAACAAGAGCCGTCGCAATATTGTCGTCTCCAGGCGCGTAGTTCTCGAGGAGGAGCGCGAGAAGATGCGCGATACTCTTCTCAAGGAAATCCAGCCCGGCCAGGTAAAGGCTGGAATTGTCAAGAACATCACGGATTTCGGCGTATTCATCGATCTCGGCGGAGTCGACGGTTTGCTTCATATCACCGACATGTCATGGGGTCGCGTCAATCATCCCTCGGAGTTGGTGCACCTCGGGCAGGAGATCAAAGTAAAGATTTTGGATTTCGACAAGAACAATAATCGTATCTCCCTCGGTTTGAAACAGCTGACACCTTATCCCTGGGAAAATGTCGAGGAGCGCTACCCGATCGGCACCAGGATGAAAGGCAGAGTCGTTTCGATTACGGATTATGGCGCTTTCGTGGAGCTTGAGAAAGGGATCGAGGGTTTGATTCACATCTCCGAGATGTCATGGACCCAGCATATAAAACACCCTTCCAAGATCCTAAGTCCCAATATGGAAATCGAGGCCATCGTCCTCTCGGTCGATAAGGAAAACGAAAAGATCTCGCTCGGCCTGAAGCAATTGGAGCCGGATCCGTGGTTGACTCTCGATCTGAAGTACCCGATCAGCACCAGGGTTAAGGGGAAGGTGAGGAACCTCACCACTTTCGGCGCTTTCGTCGAAATCGAGGATGGCATCGACGGCCTGGTGCACATATCCGATATGTCCTGGACCAGGCGCATCCAACACCCGTCCGAGGTCATGAAGCGCGGCGACCTGGTCGACGTGGTGATACTCGGAATCGACAAAGAAAATCGCCGCATCTCGCTTGGCCATAAGCAGGTGAAAAACGACCCCTGGCCGGATCTTCTTATGCAGTATGCGGTCAACACCGAGACCATGGGCACAATCGCTCGTCTCCTTGACCGCGGCGTGATCGTGAATCTTCCCGGTGATGTCGAGGGATTTGTGCCGACCTATCACCTCAACAAGTCCGATATTACCAAGCCGGCCGATGCCTTTTCCGAAGGCGACGAATTGCCGCTCAGGGTAATTGAGTTCGATTCGCACAATCGGCGGATAGTCTTGTCGGTCAATGCCTATTTCTCCGGCAAGGAGCAGAAAGAGATCGAGGAATATCTTGCCAAGCATCCGACCCGCGCCGTCTCGGTGGCCGATATGGTCGGGGCCGTCCCGGAGGAGGTCAGCGTGGCGGTGCCGGACAAGGGCGAGGAGACCCCCGGCCTCCAAGAGAGCGGGGAACTGCCAGGCGGTGACTGATACGCAGGTGGATATATGAATCAGCCCCCTGACAAAGGGGGCTTTTTTATTGACATCAACAATCTTATATAAATAAATTTAATTATGCCTTATAGAGGCAAGAAAATGCTCCTTCCCTCGATTCTAAAAGCCCTTGAAGGCGGCTCATCCGGCGCTCGTTCTCTTGATTCGCCAAGCAGAATACTACTGGTCAAGCAGTCCGAACGCATGGGGAATATTATTCTCATGAATGCCGGCATAGCCGGATTGCGCCAGGCCTTTCCCGAGGCTCGAATTGACCTCCTATTGCCGGCCGCGTACGCCGACCTAATGCTGGCGAACAGGCATCTCGATTATGTCATACCGGCCGAGAAAAGAAAATATATAATAAGGCCATGGGCTCTGATAAATTTATTGTCTGAAATTAGAAAGAATGCCTACGATCTGGCGATCAACTGTTCCGACATCAACTCGCATTCGTCAACCGAGGCCTCATACACTATTCTGGCCGGGGCGAGAATGACCGCCGGCTGGAAAGTCGGGAATGGCGGGCTTTTCGATATCGAAGTCGATCGGTACGCTGAAGTAATCCATGCAACGCAAATGTATGTGAGGCTGTTTTCAGGCATATTCGGACGACATATCGAGGGCGATCCCTATTTCGGGCAGCTCGATAGCCGATTGGCGGATGATCATCCAATAATTGGTGTCAACTGCGGCGGGCGCGGCTCGAAGAGAGTTCCGCTTGAGCATTTTCTGGCGATCGGGAATCGGCTTGCCCGGGAGGGTGTGCAAGTCGAATTCATTCTGGGGCCGGATGAAGCGGGCTTGCGCGCAAAACTCGCGCCTCGACTCGGGGAAGGATGCGCTCTATTGGCGCCGATGAGCCTTAAGGACCTAAAAGCCGTCTTCATGCGCTACCGCGCCTTTGTTTCCTCGGATACCGGCCCGATGCATCTGGCCTGGATAATGGGTATCCCGACCGTGGCCATCTTCATCGATTCGGAACTGGAGAAGTTTCGGCCTCTTTCGCCGGGCTCGCTGGCTTTAGACGGGAGAAATGGAATCGATCTCGATCGCACTTGCCATCACCTGCTCGAGATCTTGAAAACGGCGGGGATTTCACAATGAAATTATATTGGCGTCTGCTTGGCTATCTGAGACCGCATTTTAGGCACTACCTCGCGGCCATCGTTTTCGGGACTCTTTTTGCGGCCATGAGCGGCGTGTCGCTGACCATGATCGTCCCGTTCACGAAAATCATATTCGAGCAGGATGTCACGGTTGGCGCGGATCAAACCGGCCCAATCGATTATTCGAAGCTGCTCAAGCTCGACAAAGAAACATTCGCCAAGCTTATCGGCGGCGATGATAAGGTCGAGCGCCTCGGAAGATTTTGTATCATTCTCCTCATTGTTTTCCTGATCAAGAACATATTCTTATATTGCTGGAGCTATCTCATAATCAAAGTCGAGCAGGGTGTGGTGCGGGATCTTCGAAATGAGCTGTTCGAACATTACCAGCGGCTTCCGCTGGAGTTTTTCCACGGCCAGAAAGCCGGGGAATTAATATCGCGCATCACCAATGATATTACGCTCGTTCGTGGGGCGGTTGCCAATGGGCTCTCGGATCTGTTGAAAAACCTGCTTCTGGCTATCGTATTTCTCGCCCTTGTTTTTGCGGCCTCATGGAAAATGGCCCTGGCTACAATCATAATCATGCCCCCATCGATTTTACTTATTGGCATTTTCGGCAAGGCCCTTAAGGCCAATTCGCTTATCACCCAGCAGAGGATGGCCTCCATAACGACCGTGCTGCAGGAGACGGTTTCGGGTATCAGAGTAGTCAAGGCCTTTGCCATGGAGAAGTTCGAGCAAGGCCGATTCAAGAAGTTTACCAACGATTTCTACAAGACCATGATCCGCTTGACCCGGATCGGCTCGATTGCCATACCCATGACCGAGATGCTGGGCGTTGCCGCCGGCACAGTCATTCTCTGGTACGGTGGTAAGCAAATACTCCAGGGTTCGGGCCTGACCGCCGATAGATTCTTCCTGTTTCTGGTCGCCATGTTCTCATTGATGCAGCCAATCAAGGTATTGAGCCGAGTCAATATCGATATCCAGCAGGGGCTGGCCGCCGGTGAGAGGATTTTCCAGATTCTCGACACCAGGCCCAAAATCACCGAGGTCACTAATCCGGTCGCACTCAAACGCTTTGATGACGCCGTACGTTTTGAGCAGGTGCATTTCCATTATGTCGAGGGCGCTTTTGAATTGGAGGATATTGATTTCGAGATCAAGAAGGGGCAGGTGGTCGCCCTGGCAGGACCATCGGGCGGAGGAAAATCAACCATCGTCGACCTCATTCCGAGATTTTATGATCCAACATCTGGCAGGGTTACCATCGATGGCAGCGACTTGAGACAGGTGGAAATCGGCTCGCTCAGAAACCTATTGGGGATTGTGACCCAGGAGACGATTTTATTCAACGATACCGTCTATAACAACGTGGCCTACGGGCGCACTGATATCGGCCGCGATGCCGTGGAGCGTGCGCTCGAGGCCGCCTGCGCGCTCGATTTCGTGCGGGAAATGCCGCAGGGTCTCGATACCGTTATCGGCGATAGGGGAGTGAAGCTCTCCGGCGGCCAACGTCAAAGGCTGGCTATTGCGCGCGCCCTCCTGAAAGACCCGCCGATCCTGATTTTCGATGAAGCCACCTCCTCTCTCGATTCGGAGTCGGAGCAGTTAATCACCCAGGCGATATCGAATCTCCTGACAGGCCGGACCGTAATTATAATCGCCCATCGGCTTTCGACAATAAGGCGGGCCGATCTGATTTTGGTGGTGGAGAACGGCCGCATTGTCGAAACCGGCGATCACAACGATCTTATTATCGAAGGCGGCCTATACAAGCGTCTCTACGACCTGCAATTCCAGGATATGGCAATATGACGGAATACCGGCGCCCCCTCTTTATCCAGCTTCGAAGAATCGGCGATGTCCTTATGTGCACGCCGGCGGTCAGGGCATTCAAGAGCGCGCACCCGGACTGCAGTCTCGATTTTCTGACCGAGCTCCCGGATGTCTTGGATGGTAATCCCCACGTCGACCACGTCATCAAAGTCGATCAGAAGGCTCAATATCACCCCATATACCAATTCGATTTAATAAGGCGAATCCGGGCCGCACGATATGATCTGATTGTTGATTTCCTTGCTAATCCTCGAAGCGCCTGGTACTCTTATCTCAGTGGCGCTCCAATCCGCTTAAGCTATGGATTTGGCCATAGGCGATGGGCATACAACCTGGTTCCCACCAAGCCGGACGAGGCCTCCTATGCCGCGATCGACAGGTTGAATTTGCTCAAAGCCATAGGAATCACCGGCGCGGATCCGCGTCTCGAATTCTATTTTTCGAACGAGGACAAAGATTTCGCCGACCAACTCCGTCATATGGCCGGCGGCAGGGAGATAATTACTATCTCGCCAGTTTCACGTCGACAGTTCAATCGGTGGCCGATTGAGAATTATGCGAAAATAGCAGATTCCCTGGCCCATGAATTTGATGCTATTGTTCTCCTCCTGGCAGGGCCGGGCGAGGAGAAAATCGCCGAGCGAGTCGCGGAGTTGATGCAGACCGGATCAATCGTCCCCCGCGTAACCCGGCTGGGGCAGCTTGGGGCGATATTCGCCATGGCCTCGCTTCACATCGGCAACGATAATGGCCCGAAACACATCGCCGTGGCCTGTGGCGCGCCAACTCTGACGATTTACGGCCCGCATAACCCTGTCAGTTGGACCTACCCCGATCCGAGCCGCCACGGCCAAATCTCGCCATCGGAATTTTGCCCCGACTGCGCCTCGGGCGGGCACCGCGATAAAACAAACTGTATCGAGCTGATTCCCGTGGAGTCCGTTCTGGCCAGGGCGCGGACTATGATCGAGGCTCTCAACAACGCCGCGTTGAAGCGATGAGGATAATTCAGATAATCGATGTTCGATGGTATAACGCCTGCGCCGATTTCGCAATCAAGCAGGCCCAAGGGCTGATCCTGGCGGGACACGATGTCCTCTTCATGGCCAACCCGGGCTCCCCCCCCGCGAAAAAGGCGAGGGAGATAGGGCTGGAGGTCGACGAGCGAATAAGTTTCGCCGGCGCCGATAAGGTATTTGGTGCCCCATCGAGATTAAGATCGACGGCCGAAAGATTTGGCGCCGATGTCATTTTTGCCCACCGCGGCGAGTCGCATCTCATAGCGGGGCTTGCGGCCAGGGGAATGAAATTCAAAGTTGCGCGATTTCGGGGGGACGTTCGACCGCCGCGCGGCAATCTCCTCAGTCGCTGGCTGAACTTGAAGCTGACCGACGGCATTGCGGTCTCCACCGAACGCCTTAGGATCGACTATGAGAAGACATTTCGTTCAAATGGAATCCCATGCCGAGTCATCTACCCCGGGATCGACCGGGAATCGATCAAGGCTTTTGCGCCAAAGGCAGACCTCAAGCGCAGATTTGGGCTGAAACCCGATAAGCCGGTGGTGGGAATTGTGGGACGGTTTTCGCCGGTCAAGGGACATCGCTATTTTATCGAGGCCGCAAAGATGGTATCGCTGAAATATCCGGAAACCCAGTTTGTCATAGCCGGAGAGGATGCGCAGGTTTCAGCCGCCGAGCTTCAATTGACTGCGGCCACATTAAAGGTACCCAATGTGAGATTCTTCGGCGTTATTGAAAATATCGCCGAGTTGATGGCGGCATTCGATATCGGCGTGGTTGCCTCGATCGGTTCCGAGATGATATGCCGGGTCCTGCTCGAGTATTTCGCGGCCGGGCTGCCGGTGGTGGCGACATCCGTAAACCAGGTGGCGGAGCTGATGCTTCTTTCCGACGGCGGCGTGCTGGTCCCTACGGCCGATTCGCCGGCCATGGCCAATGCCATCAACGATCTGATCGCCGACACGCCTCTTAGAAATAAGCTGTCGGCCAGCGGCATGAGATGGATCGAGGGGAGGTCTTTGAAAACGCTCGGCGACGAAACGGCCAAATTTCTATCCGAGGTTATTGATGCATAACAAGCATTTAATTAATTTCGGATTTTATCTTTTGCTCGTCTTCGCCTTTACGGCGGCGATCTATCCGCCTCTGGCATATTTCGCCGCAGCCGGCTTGCTGCTATTATGGCTTCTGGATTTGCTGATATTCAGGGAGCCTGAATTCGTGAACATGCCCCTGTTTTATCCCATGATGGCTCTGGTTGCGATCCTGGTTGTGGCCTGGATGGTGGCAAGGATTTACGGGGCCGGTAATAATTTTGTATATATCGCCTTCTTGTCGCTTTTCTACTTCATTGTTGGGGGATTCGTTGTCACTAACGAGCAGCGCCGCATGATCATGTGGACATTCGCCAGCGGTGTATTGCTGTACTCGGGAATCAGGCTCGCGGTCTGGTGGGGCGCCCTGTCCCAACCCGGCCACGAAATGATTCACGTCGATCAATCCCGGATTTTATTCATTTCAATGGCTATTTGTATCCTGATCGCCTTTCTGGCCGAGGCCAAGGGCAAATACGAGCGGATTTTCTACTCCCTCGTTTGCCTGCCGCTGACTATCCTGGCGCTGATGATATCGGACAGGAGTGTCATTCTGGCGATCCTGGTTATAGTGGTGTTCGTTGCGATATTTCGCGATAAGAGGCTGATGATACCCGTGGCCGCGATAATTCTTCTTGCAGCCCTGGGATTGGGCGGCATTCATTTTTATCTGGAAAGAAATCTCAACATAGCCGGTTGCGGTAAATTCATCATGGCGCCTCTGAACTCCGCATTTTACGATCCTGATATCATTTCCGAGGCCTCATTCTTCGGCGCCAATATTACCGCGCCGGACTATAATATGAATCCGGGGTATATGTACTCCTTTTTTCTGGAGTTGATTCGAGGCGCGGGTCCGCCGGCTGTCCTGATTATGACATATATTTTCTTTGAACGGGCCCGGGAATCGTATTCCAAGAGGAAAAAGGTCGCTCTGTCAGAGGAAAAATCGTATCACCTCACTGTGCTTCTGGTGGTCGGAGTCTTAATTGTCCTTAATATTTATGGCACGGCATTTTTCTTCCCCAACGCCGTCCTGGCCGCCTGGATGATACTGGGAATCGGCGAGGTATGAAAACGCCAGCCATTTCCGTTGTCATAATGGCCCGCAACGAGGAGGCCAATATTGTCGATGCCATATCCTCGGTGCCGTTTGCCTCGCAGGTAGTGGTCGCCGATACCGGCAGCAGCGACCGGACAATGGAGCTCGCCCGTGTTGCCGGCGCCGAAGTGCATAGTATTGAATTCGATGGCTACGGTACAAGCAAGAACCGGGCATTGCAGTTTTGCCGGGGCCAATGGATTCTTTCAATCGATGCCGATGAACGGGTTTCGCCGGATCTGGCCGACGCCATTACGACAGCGATATCCGACGATTCTACGTATGACGGCTTCCTGATTAATCGGCTGACCTATTTTCTGGGGAAACCAGTCAGGCATTCGGGATGGTATCCCGATTACTTGCCTCGAATATTCAGGAATGGGAAGGGGAAGTTCTCCGAGCGCCTGGTTCACGAGAGTATCGAAATTGACGGCAGAACCTCACGCCTCGATGGCTTGCTATACCACTACAGCTACGAAACGCTGGAAGACTATCTCGAAAAAATGAACGTCTATTCAGAATTAAATGCCCGAGAAGCATTCGATTCGGGCAGAAAATATCATTCCCTGGACCTCATCGCCCGCCCAATTGCCACATTTGTAAAAATGTATTTTCTTAGGCTCGGGTTTCTTGACGGTTTCAACGGATTTCTCCTGGCGAGATTATCGTCATTTCACGTTTATGTAAAATATATCAAGCTGCGCGAGCTCTGTAAATCCGAGGGCAAATGAAAAAGCCCCGGCGAATCCTCATAGTGCGGCCCGACAGGCTCGGTGACCTGATTCTATCGCTTCCGGTGGCCGAGACGCTTAGGCAGCATTATCCGGAGTCGAGCGTCAGCTATCTCGCGGCCCCCGGTCCCGCCCAAATCAAACCGCTGGTGCCATATGTCGACCAGTGGTATCTCGACGGCGACGGGCGAAACAGGCTTGGCCTTTCACAATTGATTCAAGCCATGAAATCGGCAAAGTTTGACTGTGTCATAGAGCTTAAGCCATCTCTGAGGACCGCCGCGGCCGCGCTCTTGGCGCGAATCGATGCTCGTATCGGTACGGCCAGGCGAGGATTCTCGCTTTTCTACAACGAGCGTGTCGACATCCATCGAAAAGGCTCGGGCAAACATCAAACAGACCTCGATTTGGAGCTTTTGGTCAGCCTCGGAATAGAGGTCAACGGTCTTCTTCCGAGATTGGAATTGACCGCGACTGCGATAGCCGGGGCAAAGATGCTTGTCGGCGGCGATCCAAAACCTTATATTGTCATGCATCCGGGTTCAGGAGGTTCGGCGCCGAACTGGCCCATTGAATATTATCGAGAATTGGCAGTTATGGTTATGGAATCGGCCGGGTATGGAGTTGTAATAACCGGCAATAATGATCGCATCGGAGATTTCGACGAACGATGTGTCGACTTGAATGGTAAGACCGACATGGAAGAACTGGCCGGGGTTATCGCCGGCGCCGCGCTATTCATATCCGGAAGCACCGGGCCGCTGCACCTGGCTGATTCATTAGGGGTCGGCTGCATGGGATTCTTCATACGCCATCAGGTCGTCGGGCCGGAAAGATGGGGCCCGCGTCGAAATATGGCCGGTGTGATGGTGCCCGATAGGCGATGTCAGTGCCGTGACCTGTCACGATGCGATTGCCTCAGGCAGGTTACGCCGGAAAAGGCCTTGAATATGATTGAATCAATCCTGGGCTCATAAGGCGAAGATATGGCAAAGAAAATAATGAATCTCGCGGAATTTATAATCGCCGTCGAGTCGCATAACGCCAATATAGATATACCATTGATCAAGAAGGCCTACGAGTTTTCAAATCGCGTGCACCGGGGTCAATTCCGTGAATCGGGCGATCCCTTCGTCGAGCATTGCCTCAATGTCGGTTTTATCCTCGCTGAGCAACACATGGATTCGGCCACGATCGCGGCCGGACTGCTGCATGATGCTATCGAGGATGCCGGCGCCACCGCCGAGCAAATCAAGGCCGAGTTTGGCGACGAGATCGCGGCGCTGGTCGACGGGCTTAGCAAGATGTCGGAGTTGAAATTCAAGAGTCTCGCCGAGCAACAGGTGGAGTATTTTAGAAAGATGCTCCTTTCCATGGCGAAAGACATCAGGATAATCGTCATCAAGCTGGCCGACCGGTTGCATAATATGCGCACCCTGGCCCACCTGCCCGAGGACAAGAGAAAGCGGATAGCGCTCGAGACACGCGAGATTTACGCGCCCCTGGCCCACAGGTTTGGCATGGCGCGAATCAAGTTCGAGCTTGAAGACCTGGCTTTCAAATACCTTAATCCGAAGGAATTCGCCGAAATCGAAAAAAAGATCGCTGAAAGCAGCGACGAACGCGAAGCTTACATAAAGGACCTGACCGGCCCCCTGCGCGAGGCTCTGGAGAAGGCCAGTATCAAGGCCGAAATCACAGGCCGGGCCAAACACTTCTTCTCGGTATACAGGAAGACCATGACCCGGGGAGTGCCTTTCGAGCAGATTTTCGACCTCCTCGCCGTGCGCATCGTGGTCGACACCGTCACGGACTGCTATCACGCGCTTGGCATTATCCACACCATGTGGGCGCCCGTGCCTGACAGATTTCACGACTACATAGCGAATCCTAAATCAAACATGTACCGCTCGCTCCACACAACCGTGGTCGGGCCGCGCGGCAAGATGGTCGAAATCCAGATCCGCACTCATGCCATGCACTACACCGCCGAATACGGCATTGCGGCCCACTGGCTCTACAAGGAGGGTAAGAAAATCCATGGAGAGCTCGACCGTCAGATGACGTGGCTTCGCGAAATTCTCGAATGGCAGAGGGAAATGACCAATCCCGAGGAGTTCATGGAATACCTCAAGGTGGATCTTTTCCAGGAGGATATTTTCGTTTATACTCCCGCCGGAGAACTCAAGCAGCTGCCCCGGGATTCGACCGCGCTGGATTTCGCATTTGCCGTCCACTCCGACGTTGGTTTCCATTGTGTGGGCGCCAAGGTTAACGGTAAATTCGTGCCTCTTTCCACCAAAATAGAAAGCGGCGACGAAATCGAGATCAAGACATCGCCCCACCAGACTCCGAGCCAGGATTGGCTGAAAGTCGTCAAGACCACGCGGGCCAAAACCAAAATCAAGCACTGGTTGAAACAAAAAGGATTCGAACAATCGGTTACGCTTGGCAAGGAGATGGTCGAGCGCGAAATTAAGAAAAGGCGATTGACCCACCCCACCGATAATGAGATGCTCGACCTGGCCTCGATGAACGGATTTACGAACCTGGAGCAGATGTACTCCGCGATCGGGTCGGGCAGCGCCTCGCTGCAAACGATTCTCAACAAAATCATGCCGCAACAGGAGAAAGGCGAGCCTTCGATCGTCAAGCGCTTTATCGATCAGGCCCGGGGAGCCTCGAAGGGTATCCGCGTTGCGGGAATGGGAAACCTCATGTATCGATTTGCCTCGTGTTGCCAGCCGGTTCCGGGGGAGAAAATCGTGGGATTCGTGACCCGCGGCCGGGGGCTGTCGATTCATCGCGCCGATTGCCAAAACGCCTCCGCCGTATATGAGGAACCGGAGCGGCGAGTCGATGTTGAATGGGACGTCGAAAAAGGGCAATCATTTCTGGTCAGGCTGTATGCTCTCGTCGAGGATAGAAAAAATCTGTTGAAAGATATTACGGAGGCCATCGCCGAGGTCGATGTTAATGTCAGAGGAGGTGAAATTGCCGCAGGCCAGTCGCCGGCGGTCGGGCATTTCGTGATCGAGATACAAAATTACGGCCAGCTTACTCGCGCCGTATCGAGGATGAGGAAGGTGTCCGGTGTATTGTCTGTCGACCGTGAGGGAATAGGTGACCACAAGGCATGATGATGAATATCGCTAATCACCAAACGCACATGATGTTCGATAAGCTGGGCCGGTTTCGGTTCATGGCAGGAATGACGCTCAGAGGCCCGTGGAGGGATGAGGTTGACGTTTATAAATTTGTCGAGCATGATGTCGCGCCTCCGAATACAAGAGTCATAATCCCCATCCAGGTGCACGGCTCGGTAATTTCACACTTGGGAGACGCTGGACTCCTTTCCAATTTCGATGCCGATGGCGTCATTACGCGGCGCGAAAATGTATGCCTGACTGTTACCACTGCCGATTGCATGCCAATCCTGGCCGCCGATCCGATTTCCGGATATTTCGCCGCGATTCATGTCGGCTGGCGAAGCTTCGTGGCGGGGATTATAGATAACTTCTTTCAGATCGGACGGGGGCTGGGAATGAGTTTCAGCCGGACCCGGGTCTTCTGGGGACCATCGATCGGTTCATGTTGTTTTGCGGTTGGCCCCGAGGTGGCCGCGCTATTCGACGAATCATGGGTTGAGAATCGCAACGGCGTCCTGTATGTCGACTTGAAGGGGGCAGTCCAAGATAGGCTGATTTCCCTTGGCTTGGTTGGGGAGAATATTGGCGGGATCTCTGACTGCACCTCGTGCAACCCCGATCGCTACTACTCTTATCGACGAGATAAGAATTCGCCGGTGCAGATGGTGACTTTTATTTACAGGACGGCCTGATTGGGAATTTCATATTTCGTCAAAATTACGCTGGAAATTGATGTATTTCCATTGCGCCCGATCGTAGAATGAAGATATACTAATGCAAAAGCGGAGACGGTCCCGCGAAAATTGGTATTTTGTTGAGAATGCACAATTTGAGGATGCATCAACGCTTACAATATTCAGGAGGAGGAGCCTTGAAACGCATAACTTATTCAATTCTGCTGAGTGTCCTTATTTGCGGCACGGCGTTTTCGCAATTCTCCGGTCAGCTATCAACTGCCAGGATAGTGGATAACGGAGCCTCGATGGCCGGTGTCTACGCCGGTGTTTATGAAGACGCAATCGGCCTTCTCGGTCAATATCGCTACGGACTCGGCGGCTATACCGACCTGGGAATAAAGCTGGGGATGCTGGATCTTGACGATTGGCGCGGTAATGACGCCGCGATGGATTTTTCATTGGACGTTAAGTATCAGGTCATGGAAGTTGGAATGCGTGACCCCTTCGACTTATCTATCGGCGGCGGCCTCGAATTCATGTTTGCCGAGGATGTCAACATTATCTCTCTTGGTCTGGCGCCCATCGGCTCCTATCCCATCCGACTCAGAAACGGCAGGACCCTGGAACCGTACGGCCGGCTTCAAATGCGGGTAGAGAGACGAGATTGGGATTATTACAACGATGAGGACGCCGAATTCGAAATCGGACTTAACATGGGGACCGCTTTCGAGTTGTCCAATTCGACCCGAGTCCTGGCGGAGTTTCAATTCGACAATCAATACGGATTCTTCCTCGGGGCGAATTTCGGACTTTAGCAATTGGGGATAATTCAGAGCCTAATCCTCGGGCTGGTTCAGGGGATAACGGAATTTCTCCCCATTTCCTCGTCGGGCCACCTTGTCTTTGCCGAGCGCCTATTGCATGTCAGGGCCGGTGATCTAGTGTTCGAGGTCATGGTCCACCTGGGGACTCTGGCGGCCGTCATAATTTATTTCAGGCGTCAACTCCTCGATATTTGCTCGGCCATGATGAGATCGCTAACAAGCGGGGAGAAGTCTGCGGCCGATAAGTCCAATCTGCAGCTGGCATGGTTTCTGGTAATTGGCACAATTCCAGCCGCCATATTCGGATATTTCATGGAGGATGTGGTCGAAGCCGCATTCGCCTCGCCGCGCTGGACCTCCGGCGAATTCATTGTCACCGGCCTGGTTTTGATATCTACCATATGGGCCCGGGATAGAGGCCGAGCTCTTGGCACCTGGAACACGATCGGTATCGGCGTGGCGCAGGCAATTTCGATCATGCCGGCCATTTCCCGCTCCGGAAGCACTATCGCGGCGGGCATGTTTTCGGGGATTAATAGGGAAAAGGCAGCGGAATTTTCATTTCTCTTATCCATACCTGCCATTGTAATCGCCACCGTATTTAAGATGCCCGAGTTCCTTAGTCTTCTGCCGGATCAGCACCTCTTTCAAATATACTTGGGCGGGTCACTGGCATCAGGGATCGTCGGGTATCTATCGGTCAAATGGTTGCTGGATATTATCAAAAAGGGAAAATTCCATTATTTCGGAATTTACTGCATATTGGTCGGCATTTTGGGATTGATCCTGTTTTGAAATCCCCGGACAAAATACTCGTTTTCAGGCAAAGCTCTCTGGGTGATGTCGTATTGACACTTCCGGTCTTGCAGAGGCTGAGGGAGGCTCTCCCCAATTGCCGCATTGATTATATCACCAAGACACAATATAGGCCCATACTTGAGCAGCACCCGGCGATCGCCAACGTCTATGCCTTTGGCACGGAAGATGAATTCAGGGTCCTTGTCCGAGAGGTTCGCAGTAATCGGTACGATCTATTCATCGACCTGCAGTCTAACTTCAGATCGCACTATATCAGGCTGAGAATTCCGCGCGCCGGAGTCATCCGGTATAAAAAGCGACGGCTTGCCCGTGAGCTGATCGTAAGGCGTCCCGGAGCGAAGCTCGCCGTGGAGCACACGATAAAGGCATATCTGGCGCCTCTCCGAAAGCTGGGTATCGAGGCCAAAGTCGATCCGCCGGTTCTTTACCTGTCATCGGAGGCTAAGGAATTCGCAGATGAATACATCAGAATAAATTCACTGAGTGATAAGACCATGATTGCGCTATGTCCGGGGGCCGGACATAAAGAGAAGATGTGGCCCCCCGAGAATTTCAGGGAGCTGGCGGACATGCTGCTTGAGAATCCGCAGATGGCAATGATAATCTTCCGCACTTCCTCGGACCAATTTCCGCGAAATCTCGGAATTGCCGATTCAAGACTTATTGAAGCGAAAGATCTCGAATTATTGCCGGCGGCCGCGATTCTCTCGAAATGCCGCCTGGCAGTGACGAACGATTCCGGTCTGATGCATCTGGCAAATTCGGTCGGGACGCCGGTCGTGGCGATTTTCGGGCCGACCAATCCGCGCCTCGGATTCGCCCCCGCGCTGCCCGGTTCCCGGGTGATATGCGATGATGTGTCATGCTCCCCCTGCAGCCTTCACGGCCAGAAAAAATGCTATCAGCCGCGCAAGTTCTGTTTTGAAAATATCACACCCAAAAGGGTGCTCGGGGAATTGGAAGGAATTCTCACTGCAAAACGAAATACATTATAACATATAAAGTTAGACAGGTTGCTTATTGTAGTGGTTTAATGTCGATGCGCCTTTTTTTCTTTGCCTTCCCAATTTGCCTTTTGGTGAAGAAACTGCTATCTTAATTCCATGCATAAAATAGAAGCCCGATATTATGAAAGAATGGAAAATGACTACGTAAAATGCCATCTTTGCCCGGCCAACTGCAGAATCGGACCGTCCCGCCAGGGAATTTGCCTGATCCGCACTAATGAGGGTGGTACCCTCATAGCATCTGAATATGGGAAGACAATCGCCGTCAATATCGATCCGATCGAAAAGAAACCGCTATATCATTATAAACCGGGTTCTCAAATCCTTTCCATCGGGCCTAACGGATGCAATTTTGCCTGCGCCTTCTGCCAGAATTGGAGCATCTCGCAAGTCAAGACCTCGACCCGCTATATCGCGCCGAAGAGCCTGGTTCAACTCGCCGGCGCCAACGGTTCGGTCGGAGTGGCATATACATACACAGAGCCCCTTATATGGTTTGAGTACCTTATGGATACCGCCCGGATATTGAAGGATTCCGGGTACGCCGTGGTCTTGGTTTCAAATGCCTATATCAATGAGGCCCCGGCAAGGGAGCTGTTCAGGCTTGTTGACGCCGCCAACTTCGATTTGAAATCGATAAGGCCCGATTTTTACAGGAAAATCTGCAAGGGGAAACTCCAGGACGTTCAACGGACCATCGGAATTGCCCTGGAATTGGGGGTTCATCTCGAGTTGACCAATCTCATAATCCCCGGGCTTAACGATACCGACGATGAAATCAAGGAGTTGGTCGATTGGGTTGCCGGGCTAAATCCCAGCATTCCGTTGCACTTTTCGCGCTATTTTCCCCACTATAAGATCGATCTTCCCCCGACCCCCGGCGAGAGGCTCCTTTTCGCATATGATACCGCCAAATTGAGGTTGAAATATGTCTATGTCGGGAATATCATAGGGCTGGGGGATACGGATACCAACTGCCAGAAATGCGGCAATGCCCTGGTGAAACGGAATGGGTACGAAACCGATATCAGCGGATTGAACGGACCCAATTGCGCAAAATGCGGAGAACTGAGTGATGTCAAGGTCTGATAAGGAAAGGGAAAGGGAAATGGGAGTTTTGCAGAATGCCCGGGTCTGGCGCCTGTCGCGACGGGCTACCGAGATTCAAGCATCGCCGATAAGAAAGCTCGTGCCATACGCGGAGGAGGCAAAAAAACGCGGCATTCATGTATATCACCTTAATATCGGGCAGCCCGATATCGAGACACCGCCGGAGTTCTGGGATGCTGTCAAGAGCTATTCCCAGAGAGTGCTCGCCTATGGCCATTCGCAGGGTCTGGCATCGTATCTCAACGCGCTTTCGGTTTACTACCACAGGTGCGGTCTAAATATCGCCCCGAATGAAATCGTGGTCACCACCGGCGGCTCCGAGGCGATCGTTTTCGCATTCTCTCTCATATGCGAACCGGGCCAGAGAATTATCGTATTCGAGCCATTCTATACCAATTATAACGGCTTTGCCTCGATGGCCTCGATAGAGCTTGTGCCGCTCGAGACGCGCGCGGAAAACGGCTTCCATCTTCCATTGCGCGAGGCGATAGAATCGGCTATCGATGATAAAGTGCGCGGTATCATAATCTGCAACCCCAACAATCCCACCGGCACCCTGTTTTCATACGATGAAATGGAGACCCTGGCCGAAATCGCCCGCGATCACGGCCTGTTTATTCTCTCCGATGAGGTTTATCGCGAATTCGTTTACGAGGGCGTTCACACCTCGATATTCGATATTCCCGGCGTCGAGGAATTCGCCATAATGCTCGATTCCATCAGCAAGCGCTATTCGGCCTGCGGGGCGCGTATCGGAAGCCTGGTCACCAAGAATAAGAAGCTTCACCAGGCCGCGGTTAAGTTCGGCCAGGCCAGGCTCTGCTCGCCAACCCTCGAGCAAGTGGGGGCAGAGGCGGCATTAAAGCTGGGGCCGGCCTATTTTGAAAAGATCATGGGCGAGTATAAGCGCCGGCGCGATATTGTCTACGAGGGTTTGATGGCGATTCCCGGGGCTGTCTGTGTAAAGCCGGCCGGTGCATTTTACGCCATGGCCAAGCTGCCGATATCCGATTCCGAGGAATTCGCGAAATTCATGTTATCGGAATTTTCGCATGATAATAAGACGGTCATGGTTGCCCCGGGGCCGGGGTTCTACGCCAGCCCGAACAGAGGCCTCGATGAATGCCGTATCGCATACGTGCTCAACACGGATGCGCTTAAAGATGCCATGGCAATCCTGAAACTTGGGGTGGAGGCTTTCCGCAAGAGATGACAATCTGCTATGGAGGTATCGACCTCGGCGGGAGCTTCATCAAGGCCGGCCTCTTAACTGGAAGCGGCAAGGTCCTTCATCGCCTGATTGTACCGGCCGAGGTTGAAAGGGGGATCGCAGCCCTCAAAGATAATTTGAGAAGCGTTGCCCGAGGCCTGATCGAAGCCGCCCCGACGTACGATGCCAAAGTGGCCGGCATAGGAGTCGGGAGTCCGGGTACCATTAGATTCCCCGAGGGATTGGTGACCGGCGCTACGCCGAATATCCCCGGCTGGATAGGCACAAATATAAGCCGGATATTCTCCGATTTCGATTTACCTGTGGTAGGTGATAACGATGCCAACTGCATGGGCCTGGCCGAGGCCATGTTTGGCGCCGGAAAGGGCACGAAGCTTGGATTTTATCTCACGCTCGGCACCGGCATTGGCGGAGCGATCATCATAGATGGCAAACTCCTGAGGGGCGCCAGCTACTGTGCCGGCGAATTTGGCCACATGGTGCTGATCTATAACGGGCTGGAATGCCGCACGGGGCGCCGCGGATGCCTGGAGCAATATGTCAATGCCGGCGGCCTGATCAGAGAAACAAGAAAGCGTCTGGAAAAATATCCCGATTCACCTTTGAATGATGGTGATCTCGATGTCGTCGGGATTCTCGAGGCTTTCCGCACGGGCGACCCGGCCGCTGTCGAGTCGGTGGAGGAAAACGCCGATATGATCGGCACCGCCATCGGCTCGGTGGTCAATCTGCTCAATCCCGAGGTGGTCGTTATCGGCGGAGGCATGTCGCAGGGCGGAGACCGGTACATCGATTTGATTCGACAAAGCGTTTTTGGTTATGCATTCGAATCGACAACCTCGGCCTTGAAGATTAAGGTTGCCGAATTTGGAAATGAAGCCGGATGGATTGGAGCCGCCTGCCTGAATATCGGGCAAATTAATTGATGAACGAGAATAGCCGCAAATGGTGGATCCTATCCGTCGCCGCCGCCGGTGTGCTCCTCTCGACAATCGACGCCTCTATTGTTAATATCGCTCTGCCAACCATAGGAAATTATTTTAAGGCCTCGGTTCAGAGCACCGCCTGGGCCACAATCAGCTACCTGCTCGTGATTACGGCCCTCTTGCTGGTGTTTGGCAGGCTGTCCGATATCTACGGGCAGAAGTTGATTTTCACCGGCGGCCTCCTGGTATTTACCGTTGGTTCTTCTCTTTGCGCGATGTCACAGAATATTACCCAGCTTGTCATTTTCAGATCGATCCAGGGGGTCGGTGCCGCCATGATCGTCTCCAACACCTCGGCGATTGTGACCAATGCATTTCCACCCGAACAGCGCGGCCGAAGCCTGGGAATCATCGGCGCCGTCGTCTCTGTCGGCCTGATGACCGGGCCGCCGTTGGGCGGATTCATAATTCACTACCTCGGGTGGCAATATATTTTCCTGGTCAACTTGCCTATCGGCGTCGCCGCCATACTGTTCACCTTGAAAATTCTTCCGGAGCTTAAAGCCGACAGGAGCTCGGCTCTTTTTCATCCCCTCGATTCGATTCTCTGGATTGCCGGAGTGACAGTGCTGGTGCTGGCCTTCAGAATCTCCGGGCAGATAACGTCCCTGGCAGGAGATATGCTGATCAGTTTTGGTGTCTGCTTCATATTCTTGGCAACATTTTATGTCAGGCAAATCAAGTCCGAGTCCCCGCTCTTGAAGCCGTCTTTTTTCAAAAACAACATCGTCATGTTCGCCTCCGTGGCCGGCTTTTTCTCATATATGACCATGATATCTCTGACGTTCATGTTTCCATATCTTCTTCAGAATGCTTTTGGCATGACCCCCTTCCAGACAGGATTGGTCTTGGTCTGCATACCGGCCACCACCGCGTTCGCGTCTCCGATCTCCGGGTACCTGTCGGACAAATTCGGTCAGCGGCCGATTGCGACATCGGGGGCGGCACTATCTACTATTGCCATAATTTCCATGTATTTGATTACCGCAGATTCGTCGACCTGGCGTATTATACTCAACCTCGTCATTTTCGGGCTTGGTTTGGGGATGTTTGGCTCTCCCAACAATTCAGCAATCATGGGATCTGTCGATATAAGAGATAGAGGCTCGGCCGGCGGCGTTATTGCCACCGTCAGGAACCTCGGCATGGTTTCCGGGCTCGGTATCATTAGCCTGGTTTATAATGCCGGTGTCAAGAGCCGGGGAGAAAGCATGCTGGCCTATCTGGGCGCATTCAAGGCGGCGATACCGATTATCGCGGTCCTCTCTTTGATGGTTCTGGTATTTTCGGCGCTCCGAAGGTCGGTCTGACAGGTAACGAGGATCATGAAGAACAGTTGGATTTTTCAAAATTGTCGGATGTTTCAGGAAAACGCGCAAACAAGGCGAGCAATGCCCATGTTGGCCGGCTTTTGGATTTTGCGGCCGAATCGAGGTTCGCATTTCGAACGCCGGCTGGATAGAGATTTTTTCGTGACGGATAATATTATCAATTGCTTTTTACGGCTGTCCGCTTATTTTAAGGTAGCCGGGAACGATTGAAATTACGATGGCATCGAGCCGCGGTTCGAAAACCCGATTTGGAGACCCAGAGAATGTACGAGAAACTTTACGTTGTGCCCCTCGATGAAAGCTGCCGTCACTACGCCGAATGGCTGGGACAGGTCCTTTCCAAGAAAATGGGATTTCGTCTCCAGACAGGAATCGTCTCCCGTCTCCCCGATGAGGCGTACAACGCCGCCTCCAACCAGTATTATGCGGTCCCCATCCTCGCCAAGCTGGAGTTATTGAAAGGCTCCGAGGAGGAAATTATCCTCGCAATCACCGATGAGGACCTGTATATCCCAAATCAGAATTTCGTATTCAGCCAGGCCAATTCCGTCGGCCGCACAGCCATCGTATCCATGTTCCGGCTGAAACCGGAATTTTACGGTCTTCCCGAGGATGATGAATTGCATAAGGCGCGGCTGCTCGGCGCTGCTCTCCACGAACTGGGACACCTCCTCGGTCTGCGGAATTGCAGTAATGAATGCGTCATGCGATCCATCGGCAATGTCCATGAATTGGATCGCAGGGCGGAAGGGTACTGCCCGAGTTGCCTTTTGAATCTCACGCTGCCCACAAAGGTGAAAATTTAGGCATCATTATTTGCTGAACATATACGGCAATTTGTTGTAGAATAATCGCCCGGAGCGGGCGATTTTCATTTTGGGGCATCCGGCTTAAATTGAGAAATCTATGAGCGCCATCAAAATCAAAGATGAAATAATGATTGCAAAGGGCCGGGCCGCGATCTGGAAGATCCTGACCGACATCAACAGTTGGCGGCTCTGGAGCGGCGTCATCGACCGAGCCGTTATCTATGGCCAGTTAAGATCGGGAACATCGTTCAAATGCCTGGCCGATAAGTGGGATTTCGACTGTGTTATCGAAGATGTGGTTTCCGAGGATAGATTCTATTGCCGGGGAAAAACGATCGGCCTTGAAGCTGCCTTTCAATGGGAATTGTCCCCAGCCGGAGAAGGTACAAGGGTTTCATTGGTAGCCGAGATCGATGGCTGGATGGCCAGATATTTCGGAAAGAGAATAAGGGCAGGATTTGAGGGCGCCATATTCACCTGGCTCTATTCTTTGAAAAATAACGCCGAAAGACGCGCTGTCAAGGCCGAGGCGGAAAAAAGGTCCAGGATTTCCGGGCGGTATCCAAAGAGAAAAATATCGCTGCTACGGCCGTTCCGCCTGCTTCAGCCAGACAGGCGAGACCAAGAATACGAAGACTGATCCTACAAAGAATGATTTATTGAATCGACGCCCGCTTTGCCCTGCGGCCAATTGATCTTGATCGAAAATGCGCCCCTGAAATCGCCGACCTCAAATCCGGTGGCATTATCGTTGGGATATTTGGTACTCAGGACCTGCCTCAATTCCGGGCTAAATGCAGCCGCATCACCATGGCAATTGACACACAATACAGCCATCCTAATTGTCCTCAGGTAGCGGAACGCCCTTTGCCCATCTTGAATGTCCCACGTGTAATACTCATCGTCCCCCTGCGCCTTGGCTGATAGGATTTCCAGGCCCTGGCTTTCAAAGCTATCGGGCGCATTGTGAGCATTTCGAAACTTGCGGCTGACTCTTCTCACCTCCCAGCCGTCGGCGGATGAATACTTGCGCGCCACTTCGGGAGCCAACTCAGAGCAGACGTCTACCGCGCCGACCACCCCGCTCTGGCTTATTGCGGATGAAAGCGCCATCTTGAGTTCGCCCATATAACTATCGGTAACCTTGCGCGATGCCGAGATCAATTGCTCTTGATCGGGGCCTTTCTGGCAGAAGAAAATAAATGCGGCTGCCAACGCCCCGAGAATGCCGCTGATCATTCCTCTATGCATAAGTCCTCCGAATTTTAAATCCCGGTTATTATATAGAACCTCAACCCAACGTAATCAATGATATTCGAAAATCTCTCCACTTGCACAAAAGTGCATTATTTCTTATAATCGCCCAAAATCGAGAAATTCGTTCTTAGGATGACATGAATGAATCTAATGCAATTGATGGAGAGATTTAAGGCGTGGCCTGAATTCGCATCTAATATCACCCATTGGGAGGTGCTTCCCAAGAGGGAGGGTAAATACTGTGAATTCCCTGCTTACATGGATACACGCCTGGCTGATGTCCTGAAAAAAATGGGGATCTCCAGGCTTTACAGCCATCAAGCCCAGTCTTTTGAAATGGCGCGCTCCGGCAAGGATTTCGTGGTTGTCACTCCGACCGCCTCGGGTAAGTCGCTCTGCTATAACCTGCCGGTCTTGAATACTCTGATGACATCCGATCCCGGCGCCAGGGCCCTTTACCTTTTCCCGACCAAGGCCCTTTCGGCTGATCAGGTCGATGAGTTGTATTCGATGGTCGAGGTTTCCGGCGCCGATATCAAAACCTACACCTTCGATGGTGATACCCCGGTCTCCGCCAGGAACGCTATCCGCAAGGCGGGGCATATCGTTGTCACCAATCCCGACATGCTGCACTCCGGAATTCTGCCGCATCACACAATCTGGATCAAGCTCTTCGAGAATCTCAAGTATATTGTCATCGACGAGCTTCATCATTATCGGGGTGTCTTCGGTTCTCATCTGGCCAATGTCTTGAGACGTCTGAAAAGGCTATGCGATTTTTACGGCTCGAATCCGCAATACATCTTATGTTCCGCCACCATCGGTAACCCCGGCGAACTCGCCGAGAAGATAATCGGCCGCCCGGTTGAGGTTATCGATAACAACGGAGCGCCGGCGGGGGAGAAGCACTTTATATTGTATAATCCGCCGGTTATCAATCATCAGCTCGGCATCAGAAAATCATCCGTAAACGAGACTGCGCGCCTGGCCGGGACCTTCATTCGAAACGACATCCAGACTATCGCCTTCGCCCGCAGCCGCGTGCGGGTTGAAATCCTGACGACATATCTGAAGGAGCAACTTTCCGAACACAAAGTGCCGATAGAGAAGGTCCAGGGTTATCGCGGAGGATATCTTCCCAATGAACGGCGCTACATCGAGCGCGGTCTTCGCTCGGGAGAGATTCTGGGCGTCGTTTCCACCAACGCATTGGAGCTCGGCATAGACATCGGCGGCCTTGATGTGGCTATCCTCTGCGGCTACCCCGGCGGGATTGCCTCGGCCTGGCAGCAAGCCGGACGCGCCGGACGCAAGACCGACCTGTCGCTTGCCATTATGGTGGCCTCGTCCGCGCCGCTCGATCAGTTCATGGTCAACAATCCTAAGTATTTCCTGGGGCGCACGCCGGAGGCTGGCATCATCGACCCCGAGAACCTCGCTATATTGGTGAGCCATCTCAAATGCGCTCTCTTCGAATTGCCGGTGGGTGAGGGTGAGTCATTCGGCGCGGCCCCGGTTCCGCGTGTCATGGATTTCCTGGCGCAAGAGAAACTTGTCAAGAAATCGGGCGACAAGTATCATTACACATCCGATATCTACCCCGCCAGCGAGGTTTCTCTGCGGTCTGCGGCCCCGGAGAATTTCGTCATCATGGATGAGACCGACAACGGGCGCGCGATAGGCGAAATAGATCAATTTTCGGCTCCGGAGCTGGTCCATCCCGAGGCCATTTACCTTCATAGAAGCCAGCAATACCAGGTCCGCAGATTAGATTGGGATGGGAAACGGGCTTATGTCATTCCCGTGAGCGTGGAGTATTTCACCGATGCCGAATCAAAGGCGACTATCAAGGTGCTTCATGCCGATTCCGAGGAGCCGATGTCGCGAGGAATTACTAAAGGCATCGGCGATGTTTCAATCGCGCGGACCGTGGTTCGATTTAAGAAAGTGCGGTTTCATACACACGAGAACCTGGGCTGGGGCCGGGTGTCCCTTCCCGAGCAAGAGATGCACACAGCATCATTCTGGGTCACGTTTCCACAAGACTTGAATATCGTGATAGGAGTCGGTCATGAGAGACTGGCCGGGGCGCTGTATGGGGCCTCGCATATCCTTCGGGAAATTGTGCCGGTTTGGGCGCTTTCCGATCCGGCGGACATAAGAGCTTACGCGATGGTGCGCTCGCCATTTACCGACCTGCCGACGATTTATATCTACGAAACCGTACCCGGCGGCGTGGGATTTTCGCGCCGAATATTTGATATGTTCGATGACATTGTCGAGGGCGCGATTTCACTGGTCAAAAAATGCGCTTGTAAGGACGGGTGCCCGTCATGCGTTGGGCCGGCCCTGGAAATCGGCGAGGGCGGCAAATCGGCCGCCCGGCGCGTGCTTGAGGCTTTGCGCAAGTAGAAGCCGACCCGCGCGCCCGATTCGGAAGGACGCACAGCATATTGATTCGACGATAGCTCTTCAGAATTATCACACATAAGGGCGCATCATGCCGAGCTTGGCCAAATAAAGCGCCTCAGGATATCGTCTAAATGGACTTCCAACCTGAGGCATCTGGGAACTTGTCTGAAAATGAATCTCTAATCCCTTAGCAGATGCTTCGCGATAAACAGTATATTCTCTTTTCTCTCGCGCAGGCGACGGTAATAATAGGGGAACCAGTGAGTCCCGAACGGCACATAAATCAACATGCCATATCCATCTTTCACCAACTCCGTCTGACCCGATCGGTTGATTCCGTACAGCATCTGAAATTCAAAATTGCTCTTGGGAATTCCCTTGATGGTGGCGTAATCCCTGGTGGCCGATATCATGGCATCGTCATGAGTCGCTATTGAGTGGAATATGCCGCTGTCGAGCAAGATCTTCATCAATGCAATGTAGTTGGCATTGACATCGTCTTTGCGCTGGATCGCTACGGATGGCGGCTCTTTATATGCTCCCTTGCAGAGCCTGATCCTGATCCCGCGGCGGATAAGCTCCCCGATATCGGCCTCGGAGCGATGCAGCATCGCCTGAATCACGGTGCCGACATTGTCGTATTTCCCGGCCCAGCGATGGACCAGTTGAAGCGTTCTCTCGGTATAATCCGAACCCTCCATATCGATCCGTACAAACATGTTGCTGGCCCCGGCGGCCTCTATGATTCGACTGACATTCCTATAACAGAAATCGTCGGATACATCCAATCCCATCTGCGTTAATTTCACTGATACATTGGCGGTCAGCTTGTCTCTATCGATCGCCTCAACCAAATTGATATATAAATTGGCTAAATCCCGGGCCATTTTCTCGGATGTGACATTTTCACCGAGTATGTCCAGAGTCGTCCTCATGCCCATGCCATTCAGTCTCCGGACCGCTCGAAACGCCTCTTCTTTAGTCTCCCCGGCAATGAATCTCTTGGTCAAAAACGTAAATAACCCCACGGCTGTCTCCTTTCGTGGGCAGAATCTAATACTCCGGGTATGTTACTTCAAGTGAAAAAATTCCCAGGTAGTCATGTTCCTGATGAAAAAGATAAAGCGGCTATTATGGCTTTTTCTTCTTGCTCTTCTCGATATCGATCATCTCCAGGCCGGAAACATAGGGAGCCGTTACCGGCTCGATTATTGACATCAGCTTGGCGGTCGTCTCCCGAATCTTGACCGCGGAACGCTCGATTGTTTGAAGCTTGGATACTATGTCGGCCGGAAGCTTGTCTTTCGACATAAGCAGAAGCTGTGTGTTTCCCAAAATGGCAGTGAGGGGATTATTAATCTCATGATTGATCGTGACCGTGGTCTCGGTGACGGCGGCAGCGCGCTCCGATTTGACCAGCTTGTCGAATTCGATTCTGAGCTTCTCGAACGATTTGATCAGGTATTCGTAATCGTTCCTGGCCGCCGATTCAATCTGATCCCGGATCTTGCCGATAATCTGCGGGCTGGGAATCTTCTTGTCCTCGAATCCCACCGCCAGGTAATACCCCGCCTCGCTCGAGATCCATATACCCAGGGCAACCTCGAATTCTGACCAGAGATATTTCAGCGTGTTTTCGCCGATTATTTCGCCGTTATTGATGCCGGCCACCTGCTCTTGCGGAAGCCTCTCGATCTCCTTGGCAAATATTTTGCCCGACGCCCGATTGAGCGAAATCCACGGCTCACGGCCCGCCGCCGGCCCGATAGTCAGCGTCTTTATGCCGCCATCACCAAGCGCCCGAAGAATCCTCCTGCCAAGTATTTCGACTGCCATGGGGCTGTTGGGCGAAAGAAGCGTGTGGACACGCAAAGATAATTGCGACGAACAAAGCCAGACCGCCTCGGCCAGCGTGATTCCTTCGGGACCCATGTCGTCGCCATACGCGCCCACATATCCCACATAATTGCCGAGGTGCTTGACAACCCCGATTGTAATGGCATTGCCGTCGTCGAGTGAAATGGAAATGAAGCCTGGTAACGGCGCCTTTTTCGCGACTTTTGTTAAGCCATAATCGCTCAACGCCTTATCGAGATTAGCCAGATCGCGTTCCTGGCCCGAAATTAAATCTTCGGAGTCTAAACCCGTCAGGCTTATCGATATCTTGGTCGCCACCGGTCGGGCAATAGCTTCGAGAGTTTCCGTGCAGATACCGGCCAGTTCGCCAATCCGCGCCTTGCCAATGGAGCGAAGAGTCGACATTATAAAATTTAGCCGGGGATCTGGAACTTTCATTCTCTCTGTCGCCTTTAATTATCTGCAGGTAATATACTTGACAATACCGAACAGGGTCAATATGATTCGATTTTCCGATAAAGGACGATTGTTACCGCGCATTCGCCCCGGTCGGTCGGCAAATTGCCTGCCCTACCTCCAGTATCGGCGGAATGGCAGGAGTCATTAGTATAGGAAGGTTTAGCGACTGTGATTAGAGATAAGTGCGGCGTCTTCGGCATTTTCGGCGCAAGAAATGCCGGCGCCCTCACATATTTGGGGCTTTACTCCCTTCAGCATCGAGGACAGGAATCGTGCGGCATAGTCTCGGCCAACGGCGGGGGATTTCACTCCCGCATGGGTATGGGGCTTGTCAATGAGGTCTTTTCCTCGCAGCATGATATCCAGTCTCTAAGGGGATTGGCGGCCATTGGCCATAATCGCTATTCGACCACGGGCTCGTCCTCTCCCGACAATATCCAGCCGCTTGTGACCAATTCCAGCCGGGGATATATAGCGCTGGGCCATAACGGGAATCTGACCAACTATCATCTTATCAAAAAGGACCTCGAAAAAAAGGGCTCCATTTTTAGAACAACCTCCGATACTGAGGTGATCATGCATCTTCTGGCCAGATCGCGCCGGGACAAAATAGAGGATGCCCTTGCCGAAGCCCTCGGACAGGTAATTGGAGCTTACAGCCTGACCCTCTTGACACCTCGTCAGCTTGTGGCCGCCCGCGATCCGGCAGGGGTGAGGCCGCTGGCGCTGGGCAAGAGGCGAAAGGCCTGGGTGGTGGCCTCGGAATCGTGCGCTTTCGACATTATCGGGGCAAAATATGTGCGCGATATCGAGCCAGGCGAGATAATTGTAATCGATAAGAACGGCGTCAAGAGCAGGCATCTCCCGAAAAAACCTCATTCCTATTGCATTTTCGAATTCATCTATTTCTCGCGGCCGGATTCGCGGATCTTCGGCGGCACCAATGTCGACAAGGTCCGTCGGCGCCTGGGGAGAGCGCTCGCCAAGGAACATCCCGTAGAGGCCGACATCATCATTTCCGTGCCCGACAGCTCCAACACTGCGGCTCTCGGGTATTCCGAGGAGTCCCGTATCCCTTACGATATTGGCCTGATAAGGAACCATTATGTCGGACGAACCTTTATCAGGCCGGAGCAGAAGATTCGAGACCTGGACGTTAAAATCAAATTCAATGTTGTCAAGGGCGTGGTTAAGAACAAGCGGGTGGTACTGGTCGATGATTCGCTGGTGCGCGGAACCACCTCGAAAAAACTTGTCAAGATGCTTCGCGATGCCGGCGCCAGGGAGGTTCATCTAAGACTGTCATCGCCGCCCATCACTAATCCCTGTTTCTATGGCATCGACATGCCGACCAAGAAAGAGCTCATTGCATCGCGCAAATCGGTCGAGGCTATCAGAAGATATCTCGGCGCCGATTCGGTCGGCTATCTCTCGCTTGAGAGGATGCTGCAGATGCCTTCGCTGCCCAGAGGCGAGGGTTTCTGCCATGCCTGCTTCTCCGGGCGATATCCGATAAGAATCCTGGATAAAAACCGAAATAATCATAAGAACCGCTGTGATTAAAATCTCATTGCGCCAGTCTACGCTTATTCCGAACAGAACCTGGCAACGAAGAAATTCTTAAGTCGGCGATTGGTTTCTTAATTCGGCCAACTTTTCAATTGTCAATTCAACCCGCCTCACGCTATTATTTCATGCAGTATCCGAATTTGTGCTATAGCGGAACGTATCGAGCAGTCGGGTAGTTCGATATCAAGGCTATTAAATCGTTTTGCCCAGGAGGTTATTGCGCATGGATTTTCGAGTTGAGAAAGATTCGCTGGGCGAGGTCAAAGTCCCGTCGAATGCGTATTGGGGAGCTCAGACACAAAGGGCACTCGAGAATTTCCCGATTTCCGGGCAGAAGGCTCATCCGGCGTTTGTCTGGGCCTCGGCTGTAGTCAAGAAAGCGGCCTGCATCACAAATCGCGATTTGGCCCTGCTGGCCATCGACCAGGCTGGAGCGATCATCACCGCCTGCGACGAGATAATCGCCGGCGGCCTGCGCGACCAGTTTATGATCGATATCTTCCAGGCCGGCGCCGGGACCTCGCATAACATGAATTGCAACGAGGTTATTGCCAATCGCGCCAATGAAATCCTCGGCCATCCCAGAGGCAGCTATCGATCCATTCATCCCAATGACACGGTCAATATGTCGCAATCGACAAACGATTTTATTCCGACCGCGATTCGGATCGCGTCTCTGAAACTATCATATGAACTGGTATTCAAGTTGGAGGCTTTCCACGCGGCTCTGAATGAGAAGGGTGTCGAATTCGATCCCGTCGTTAAATCGGCGCGAACTCACTTGCAGGACGCCGTGCCGATCCGTCTGGGGCAAGAGTTCTCGGGATATGCGCAGTCGGTTCTGCGGCATATCGAATGGATCAAGGCGGCGGCAGGCGAGTTGACCGAGATCGGCCTCGGTGGCTCAGCGGCCGGCACCGGGCTGAATTGCCATCCCGATTATCGGGCCGGTGTCGTCAACAACCTGTCCAAGCTGACCGGGTTTGAGATCCGACCGGCGCGCAATTATTTCGAGGCCATGCAATCGATGGCGCCATTTCTCAAACTTTCAGGGGCGCTTCGCAATTTTGCGCAGGACCTCTCCCGAATCGCCAACGATTTTCGCCTCATGGCCTCAGGCCCCAAGACCGGTCTGGCCGAGCTGCTTTTGCCGCCACGTCAGCCGGGGTCATCGATCATGCCGGGCAAGGTCAATCCCGTCATTCCGGAGATGACCAACATGGTCTGTTTCGCCGTATTCGGCAACGACGATGCCATCCTGTGGGCGGCGCAGGCGGGGCAACTCGACCTCAATGTCATGATGCCGTTGATTGCCGCCAGGTTGCCGGAATCGCTTACCATTTTGACAAACACCCTCGATGT
>MEWP01000160.1 GCA_001775395.1 candidate division Zixibacteria bacterium RBG_16_53_22
CCGCGCGTCTGTGACATTGGTTGAAATCCCGCTCATAACAGACCAGGCATACCCTGCGTTGCGAGGCCAGCTCGGCAAGCTCTCGAAGCGTGTCCTCCTGGCCGGCAAGATAAGTCTCGTAGTCGCGGAAGAAGCGGACATAGTCGGAATCGACCCGTACTCGTTCGCGAATATCCTGCGGCGTGCCCAGCTCACGGAAATGGACATATTCGATGCCATTTTTGGCCAGTTCCGCCGCCAATTGCCTTTTCGAAAAGCCCTTCTTGCGCGAGTTCGGATTGATACGAATGTCCGCTGAGACCGCGATTTTATGCTCGAGGAGGATCGCGGTAAATTCGCTCAATTCGCGCTTTTCGTAACCTATGGTGAAAATCAGCATGGCAAGTTATTAAGAACAATTGCCCCGGGAAGCAATTCTCCAATTTATTTTGCGCATAGACAACTATGTTAGTGGCTAAAGATATAATTCTCTGCGTCGAAATGCAATGCATTATCGTCGCTTTTGGTCTGCGACGAGCTTGCGAAGCGGGCAATACGTCAGAGTGCCGTTAACGCCGTAACAACTTCCGATGGCGTGATATTTTCGATGCTCTACAGTCATAAAACAAAGCTCTTTTCGCTTGACTCTTTCAGGCTCAAAATCTATTATCCTGCCGAGCATTCAGGGCGGCTTAGCCAAGTGGTAAGGCGGAGGTCTGCAAAACCTCTATTCTCCGGTTCGAATCCGGAAGCCGCCTTTTTTGAGCCTAATGTAATTAATGCCGGAATGGCGGAACAGGAAGACGCAAGGGACTTAAAATCCCTCGGGCTTTGCGGCCCGTGCCGGTTCGATTCCGGCTTCCGGCACCAGATAACAACTGATCTCCATCATAACTATCAGCGCAAATAATCCATAGTTTCGAGTCAAGCCCCGGCCTCGATTGTCGATAATATCATAGGCATGGCAAAGGTGATGTGCAAACTGTGTTATCATCGACAATAGATCCTCGCAACGGGGCGATTTCAGATCTCGAGGAACGCCTCTTGGAGCAGTCGGACAGGTTCGCCGAAGTGGCCCGGGTCGGCATGATGATCACCTCGTTGTTGGAGTTAAACAAGATTCTGCCGGTGGTGATGGAAACAGCCCTTCAAGTAGCCAAGGCCGAGGTGGGGCATATCCTGTTATTCGACGGGCGTTTGTTGTCGGATGCGCGTGTCTCCTGGGGCCTTTCCGGCAAGCTTGCCGACTCGATCCAAAGCGACAGCGGGGAATCACTCTGGGATTACATTCAGTGCAATGGCAAGAGCCTCAATCTCGACTCGATCGAACAACGGAGTGATTGGAAGATCGACGACAATCTGACCCATGTCGATAATCTCGTGGCCGTGCCTCTCAAGACACAGGACCGCACGGTTGGGGCCATGGTAGTTGCCAACAAAATGGACGGGGGGCATTTTGGGCGGGATGACCTGTCGGCATTGGAGATGCTGGGCAATTTTGCGGCGGTGGCGGTCGAAAATACCCTGCTTCACGAGCATATGCTGGTCAGGCAGAGAATGGAAACTGAGCTTGACCTGGCCCGCCACGTGCAAAAAACCTTGATGCCCAAAAAGGTGGTTGACCTGGGCCGATTATCAATTGTGGCGCACAATCATATGGCGATGCAAGTCGGCGGGGATTTCTATGACATTATCGAAATATCTCCGCACAAATATATCCTCATTGTAGCCGATGTTTCCAGCAAGGGGCTTCCGGCAGCTCTATTGATGACATCCACCAGAAGCCTGATACGCGCCTATGCCGACGAAACGCTCGACCTCGCCCGGTTGATAAGAAACGTAAATATCCAATTGTGCAAGGATTCCAATGAACTTCGCGGCATGTTTGTAACGCTGGTGGCGGTAATGATTGATTTCGACGACCAGGTCATCAGGTCGGTCAATGCCGGCCATCCACCGGCATTTCTGCGTTACTCCGATGGCGCCATAAAGGAATTAAAAGTCGGCGGGCCGTTCCTGGGGCAATTCGATAACCTGGAATTCAAGCTGGAGAGCCATCCCCTGGCAAACGGCTGCAGGATATTCATGTATACCGACGGCACATTTGAGGGGGTCGACGACCAGGGCAAAATGCTCGGATTGTCGAATCTGCGCGAGTTTTTTGCCGCTAACAGCCATTTGTCGTCGGAGCGTTTTATCGACCGATTGCGAGAGGTATTGGATAGATATTCGTGCGAAGCATCCGAGGCCGATGATACCACTTATCTGATTGCCGACGTGAGGCGGGCATGAGCAAGTTCACGTTCTCATTCCCCACTGCCGAGATATCGCTGCGGGTGGCCGACGACATATTCGGAGTCATCATCGATGCCCAGAATTTCGACCGCATGGAGCGTCACCGCCTGAAAGTGATTGTCTCGGAGCTATTCGTAAACGCCTACCTGCACGGCAATAAGGCCGACCCCGAAAAATGCATCGATGTCGTGCTGGAGATAGATGAATATAATTTCGTGGTCATAGTCAAGGATCGCGGCGACGGCTTAAGTCGGGAAAAGGTCAAGGCGCTCTCGCGCGCGATTGTGGACCATCAAACCGAACATGGTCGAGGCTTTGGCCTGATGCACAGGCTGGGCGACAAAGTCGATTCGTTCAGGGATTCGGACGGCAGGTTCTGCGTGCGGGTGGCCAAGAGAATCAGGGTAGATAACAAGAACGGCCGTGTTGAATCACCGGCGAATCAGGAGTGATGATGGAAATTTCCAGTCGAAATAACGGTGACGTGGCGATACTTGAAATTTCCGGGCGGCTCGACCAAAACAGCGCCGGCAAATTGAAATCGGCCTGTCTCGAAATAGTGGCCCCCGGGAATTGCCAGTTGATAATCGGCATGTCGAGGCTGGAATTCATAAACAGTTCCGGTTTAGGGACGCTGGTTTCGATTCTCAAGGATGTCAGGACGAACAACGGCCATATGAAGCTTGTCAACCTGCCGCCATTTGTCAGGGAGATATTCGAGATAACCCAATTGCGCAATATTTTCGATATCTGTAACGACGAGGCATGCGCCAGGCGCTCTTTCAACACGGCCCTGGTCAGCGATTGACGGCCGCGGAGTCGGGCGCAGGCGATTTGGAGTCGAGATATAAAAACCAAGAAGATTGATTATGAGCAGGAGCAACTGCCTCGAATAAGTGAGCCAATCAGTTCCCGAGCCTCGATCCTCATCGTTGACGATGACCCGTTGGTCCTGGACCTGCTGAGCGAGTTGCTGGGCCACAGCGAATTCGCGATTGCCACAGCCTCATCGGGAGAAGAGGCCCTGGCCAAAATGAGGGCGATTCCGATCGACGTGGCCCTGGTCGATTTCAAGATGCCGGGGATCGATGGACTCGAGACAATCGAGAGAATCAGCGTCGTCGATCCCGAAATCGTCACTGTCATTATGACCGGCTTTCCCACACTCGACTCCTCCATAAGAGCCATCAAGCTCGGTGCCTCGGATTACCTGCTAAAGCCATTTAGGTTGGAGGAGGTCAATCTGGCAGTGGGCCGGGCTATTAAAGAGAGGGAGCTTCGCAGAGAAATGAGAAGTCTCCGCCGACGAGCAGCCGTGCTTGACAAAAGTACCGAAGGTAACAAGGACAATATCAAAATTAACCAGAAAGTGAATTCGACCTCAACCGCTTCTTTCCTTACTGCGCGCTCGGACCGTGAGCGAAATATTGATGATATGCGGTAACGCGATGCTTGAAAGAAGTTAATTTGCCGGCGTATTAGACATAATTCGCGAACCCATTGATAGTAATCGTCGGCCGGGCCGCCCCCGCTGATCAAAATATCAACACCTGCCTGCTTAGATTTCCATTGATAAAACGACCATCGATGTATTAATATAAAGTCCATTATGGATGGGCGTGAAAACGAGCTGGAAAAACTCGAGAAGCTGGCCGAGTCATTTTTGACCATGGGCGATTTCACCCAGATCATGCGGGATTCGTATTCCCGGCTGGAATCGCAATACGAGGATGTCAATACGCGGCTGGCGCGCGTTAATGAGCTTCTGCGGCAATCGCTTTCCGAGCGAAATCGCCTGGCGCATTATCTCCACAACATCCTCGAAAGTCTCGACACGGGAGTTATCGTAACCGACCAGGCCGGCCGAATTAATGTATTCAATTCGGCGGCGCGGAAATATACCGGAATCGAGCCCGCCGACGCCCTTGGACGGAACTTACACGATATTATCGATATAGGCAAGGCAAGGTCCGATGAAGCCTCTCGGCTGGCCGCGGGAGAATCGATTTCCGGCGAAATTCTGCTGCGCCCGACCGATGGGACGAGTATCGCGGCCGCCTTTTCGATTACCCGGCTCAGAGAGGCCGGATCGGCTGCCCAATCAGGATCGGTGCTGATTCTCTATGATCTCACCGAAATAAAGAGACTTCAGGATAACCTGAAGCGGGTCTCGACCCTGGCAGCGCTCGGCGAAATGGCGGCCACGGTGGCGCACGAAATCCGGAACCCGCTTGCCGGAATTTCCGGTTTCACGGCTCTGCTGTTGAGAGATGTCGAGCCTGGCAATGAGGTCAGGCGGCTGGTGGAGAAAATCAACGAGGGCGTCAAATCGCTTAATTCGATTGTCGGAAGTCTGCTGGACTACACCCGCAATGTCTACCCCGAGATGGTCGAGACCGATCCGATTAAAATTGTGGAAAACGCCATTTGCGACATAAAGACGGAGCCGGAATCTCAAAACCAGGTATTCGAGGTCAAGGTCGGTTCTCGGCGCTTGAAAGCCGTCCTCGACCCTCAACTATTCAGGCTGGTAGTATTAAACTTGCTCAAGAATGCTATTCAGGCCTGCCCCGCGGGAGGGAAAATCAAAATATGCCTGAATCGAACGAAAGCCGGCGCGCTGCAGATTTCAGTCGAGGATGAAGGCCCCGGCATATCCGACCTGGCCCGGGAAAAGATATTCGAACCGTTTTTCACCACCAAGGCAAATGGAACAGGCCTGGGGCTGGCTACAGTCAAAAAATTGACCGAGCTTCACGGGGGTCGAGTAACGGCGGAAAACAGGCCCGGCGGGGGCGCAGTATTTACAATTGAGATTCCGGATTCGGTCAGGGGTGATTAGTTTGAAGCATAGAATTCTCATAGTCGATGATGAAGCGATAGTGCGCGATTTCATATCGGAGGTGCTGATCCGCATGGGATACGCGCCCCTGGCGGTTGAGGACGGCCAGAAAGCGCTCGATTATCTTCGGCGCGGCGAATTCGATATCGTAATAACCGACATGAAAATGCCCGGCATCTCGGGAATTGATCTTCTCAAGCAAACATTGGGATTATGGCCCGATTGCCGGGTGATAATCATCACTGCTTTCGGAACCATCGAGCAGGCGGTAGGCGCCATGAAATTGGGCGCCCATGATTATATCACCAAGCCCATAAGCCCCGACCATATCGAAATGGTAGTCGCGAAGGCTCTGGAATACAAGACTCTGAAACTGGAGAACCGGGTCTTAAGACGCGAGATCAGCGAAAAGTATTCATTCGAGAATATAATCGGCAAGGCCTCCTCGATGAAGAAGGTGTTCGAGCTAATCCAGCGGGCCAGCCCGTCCGACTCCACGATTCTAATCAGCGGCGAATCGGGCACCGGCAAGGAGCTGGTAGCCAAGGCGATTCATTATAATTCACCGAGGGCGGGGGGGCCGTTTATCAAAATGAATTGCGCGGCGCTTCCCGAGGGGCTGATAGAGTCGGAACTATTCGGGCATGAGAAAGGGGCGTTCACCGGAGCCATCAGAGCCACTCGCGGACGATTTGAACTGGCGGATGGCGGAACTCTGCTGCTGGACGAGATTTCCGAGATACCGCCGTCGCTGCAGGCCAAGCTCTTGCGCGTGCTTCAGGAGAAAGAGTTTGAGCGGATTGGCTCGGGCCAGACAATTAAAACCAATGTCAGGGTGATCGCTACCTCCAACAGAGACCTGAAAGATGAAGTGGGGCGCGGTAATTTCCGGGATGATCTTTTTTATCGGCTTAATGTCATTCCGATAGATCTTCCACCCCTGAGGCAGAGAAACGAGGATATCCCCCTGTTGTGCGAATATTTTCTCGACAAATTTGCCCAGAAATTGGGGATTCCCGCCAAGGCGCTTTCGGACAAAACGATGGGGTTATTGTTGGCTTATCAATGGCCCGGCAATGTCCGAGAATTGGAAAACGTGATCGAACGGGCCACGGTGATATCGAAAAACCAGGAGCTGAAGCCATCGGATCTGCCATCGGAGGTTTCCTCGGGCGTGCCTGATTTTCCTCGCGGCGGACTCGAGGCAGGTATCACTATCGATGGCGCCGAAAAGATGCTGATATTGAAAACGCTGAAGGCCCACGGCGGCAATAAAACCAAAGCGGCCGAGGTATTGGGCATTTCAACCAGAACTCTTCGGAATAAGCTTCAGGAATACGGATTTTCGGAATAAGCATTTTGGCCGCGACTCCGGTTCATAAATTGAATGGTGACAACTTATCTCCGACCTGCAAACAGCTTATCTTTTCATAGCCATTGAATTGCAGCCTCGCTTTCTCCTATCTTGACCCCCGCCTGATGCCCTTCATGCGGCAATTTCAGCCTCAATATAGAAAGTAATTTGCATTAAGGGTCGTGTGTGGGGGCACGCGATGACATTAGTGATGATTCCAATGGTCTGGTTATTTTAAATTCATTACGATATATTAATGCCTGCCTTATGATAAATGCGAAAGACATAGTCGTACGGTATCAGTCCGACGGTAAAGTAGTCGAGGCTCTCGGCTCGGTTTCGCTGAATATCGGTGAGGGTGAATATGTCGCCATGCTTGGTCCTAACGGATCAGGCAAGTCGACATTTCTGCGAGCGCTTTGTGGATTAGTCGACATTGCCGGCGGGGAAGTGACTATTCTCGGCAAGACGGCCGCATTCGGCTCGTTCAGCGATTCTCTTTTCGGGCGAGTGGGTGTCGTATTCCAGGAGCCTGAGGGGCAATTCGTCATGCGCGATGCTGGAACGGAAATCGAGATGCTTCTTCAGAATCTGGGTATTCCGCACGATGAGCAAGAAGGACTATTTGAGCAAATAGTGAACGAATTCGAGCTTGGTCCGTTGCTGAAACGAAAACCGGAGTCGCTTTCCGGAGGCCAGATGCAGTTGGTCAACCTCGCTTGCGCCCTGGCCGGCGGCGCTCGCGTCCTGTTGCTGGATGAGCCGACAACTTTTCTCGATCAAACCTGGCGCGAAAAATTCCTTTCGCTTCTGGATAAACTCAGCGGAGATGGTCTTACCATACTTCATATCACGCAATATCCTGATGAGGCGGCGCGGGCGAGGAGGATTTGCCTGCTTGATCGCGGCCAACTCGCATTCGACGGCCAACCGGATGATATATTCTCCGATGAGAACCTCCTTTCACGGCTTCGACTCACAGCGCCGATCCGCCGGCAATTCGCCGGCGTTTTTGGCTTCGATGTCTCCGACATAGGCAAAGCGGCTGATTTCGCCAATAGCTTGAACCGTGAACCTGCCGAGCCGAACCAATTTTGCCATGTCGGGGAGGCCGTGATCACGGTTTCCGAGATGAGCTATTCTTATCGAACGAGCGGATTTGGAATTAGGGTCGAGCGCCTGGAACTCTATACAAGCGAGATTGTCGGGCTTGTGGGGCCGACCGGCTCCGGTAAATCGACTCTGGCATTCTTGCTGGCGGGGCTGCTAAAGCCGGCCCAGGGTATAATCAATATCAACGGCCGTCGGGCAGAAGATTGCGAGGCGGCAAAGCTTCGGCGTCCAATCGGTTTATCCTGGCAATTGGCCGATTTAGCCCTGATCGGACCGACCGTTGAGGATGATGTCAGATTCGGCCTGGAAGATAAAGAGGTCGATACACGGAATATCCTGGAACTGGTCGGGCTGGAGGGTTTCGAAGGCAGGATAGTCGATTCGCTTTCGGGAGGGGAAAAGCGGAAATTATCGCTGGCCTCGATTCTGGTGGCTGGACCGAGTTTATTAATTCTGGATGAGCCGTCGGCATTTCTGGATCCCGGCTCTCAGGCTGAGCTTATCGGCATCTTGCGCAAGATCGCCCGGCAAGGACATGGTATAGTCATAATCGGGCACGACTTGCATTTTATATCCGAGTTGGCCGACAGGGTATTGGGCATGAAAGATGGAAGAATCGTCATTGACGTGTCATCAAGCGAGTTTTTCTCCAGCCCGGATTATCTTGAAATGCTCGGCTTGCCCTCGAATTCCATCGTCGATTTTAGAAGAATGCTGGTCGGACGCGGCATAACGTTGTCGAGCGGGACCCTGAATGTATATGAAATGGCCCGTCAATTGGGGTTGGCACGAGCTACTTGACCTCGCCGGCGGCCTCGGGCATGATGGTCATGCCCAATTTTTTGCGGGGCTCTTTCAATTTAACAGAGATAACGATCGATACCAGCGTGGTGAAACAAACTATGAAAAAGATGATCCTCAGCGAGAACACCTGACCCAACAAGCCTCCGAGCGCCGAGAAGAAAACAGTTGGAGCTATCAGAGTGTGCATCAGGCCGATAGACAGAAGCCGTCCCCGCTCCGGCAGGAATTCGAGCAGATAATTAAAGTAACCCATCCCGATACCGGATTCGGCCATTCCCAAGAGCAGGAAAACCGCCGAGAAGGCGAACGGGCTGATATGGGCAAATGAGACCACAAAAGCCAGAAGCGGCGGGGCCAGACTGGCTGCGCCGGCGAATATAATTACCTTTCTGTTAGAGACATGATTCGAGAGCCAGGCCCACAAGGCGTTGGAGGCCAGGAAGCCGACCATTTCGGCAGTCAGGTATATGCCGGCCGTCGATTCCGAGGCCCCCAGCCTGCTTATGGCGAATACTACGTAAAAAGGAAGCGCCAGGAATATCGTATTGATGAAAAGGCGCGACCAGAACAAAAGCCTGAAATTTCCGTTTGTTCTAAAAACCGCCCAAGCCGATCTCAATTGCTGTGAAAACGGAGCCTTATCGACCAGATGCCGGGACTCGGGTTCCCTGACATAGGCGAAAGTAATCAGGCCCAGGAGCATCAATAACCAGGCGGAAATATATATGTAGCCGAAATTATATGGGAATGGATAAGTGCTGATTATCCTCCTTACAAATATGCCCTCGACAGCCGCCAGTGAGCCACCGATAAACATGCGCAATCCGAAATAACTTCCCCGCTTGTTGACAGGTATCGTCTTGCCGACAATTTCGGTAAAAGCGACACCCGCGAATCCGGCCGCAATGGAAAGGGAGCCGAAACTAATCGAAAATGAGAGCAGGATGGCATTTGGATTATTGCTGAATAAGAAGATACCGCCGATCGCCAGGCCGAAAAAGCCGAGTCTCAGAAAAGACAGGCTATTGTAAAATGACATCATGCGAGATCGGTGTGCGATGAAGGCCGCCGCGAAAAGCTGAGGAAAAAACCATCCGAAACTCTCCAACGTGGAGAAAAGACCGATCAGCACTTTCGACTCAGTCAATTGGGAGATGAAAACCGGTAAGATAGTGGAGCCCGACAAAAAGGCCAGCGCGGCGTTGAAAAGCGCGCCGTTTAATACTCCCAGGCCAAAATTGCGCCTGAAGTTCTTATCCGTAATAGGCACGGTGGCTAAAGATATGATAGCCGCGGCGTCCGGGCAAGCGGTAAACGGATATTGCGATGAGCGCTATAGGGGCTTGAAAGTTAAGGATTTATATATTATCATGGCGGCATGCAGAGCGGCTCAAGATCGGTCTCGACATACAGAATCGGCGGGGGAGCTGTTTCAATGTTCCTGCTTTCGATGTGCATGGCATTGGCGGCAGTATTTTCCCGGGATTATTTATTCGTATCGCTCCTGATCATGCTGAGCATGGCGGCCCTTGCGTTCACCGGCCAGAGATTTGACGGCATTGCGAAAGTGGGCCGGTATTCGATTTTATTGGCAGCGTTTGTATTCCTGCTGCATCTGTTCTCGCATCGAGGCCAGGTCATTTTCCATGTGTGGATTTTCGCGGCCACTATCGAGGGCGCCCGGGCCGGGCTCCTCTATGGATTGAAATTACTATCATTTACTTTTTCCGGCTACCTGATTTTCGCGGCTGTCGATCCTTTCGATCTGATTTACCCCCTCGAGCGGATAGCCCGCCATCTCGGGCCGCTCGGCAGGCATCTGGCCGCGGCGGCGATGGCATTCTACCTGGCGATGAGGTTCATTCCGGAGCTGATTGAACGCGGCCGGTTGACCGCCATGGCCATGCGGTCGCGCGGGGTCGACCATAAGGGCGGATTGAGACAGAAAGCGAGATTCTCCCTTTTCCTGATCGCTCCCTTATTTGCAGGGGCCATAAAGAAAGCGAGCCTGATCGCCCTGGCGCTCGATATTAAAGGTTACGGCACAAGATTATACCGGGCGAGATTTCGGCCGATGCGGTTGAACCCGGCCGGCGCGGCGATTCTGGCGCTTGCGGTGAGCGTATTGATTGGAGGGTTTTTGACGGCATGACAGGTCAAAGAGCCGGGAAACATGTCGAAACCGAGAATGAATCGGCGCCCGCGCGCAATATAGTGCTGAAACTGGAGTATTGCGGGCGGGATTTTCAGGGATGGCAGATTCAGGCCGGGGGCCGCACCGTGCAGGGAGTCATTAAGGAAAATCTGGAGAAAGTTATCAGGCACGAGGTCAATTTGATCGGCGCCGGCAGAACAGACTCCGGAGTCCATGCCCTGGCCCAATATGCCAATTTTCGGACCTCGAATCCGGTTGCAATCGGCCAGATAAAACATAAACTGAACCAATTGCTGCCGGACGATATCGTTATCATGGATTGTTGGGAAGCGACTCCGCAATTCGATGCCAGGCGAAGCGCCGTTGAGCGGCAATATGCATATCTCATTTGCGAGAGGCCGTCGGCGATCAAGCGGCATTTAACCTGGGTCTTGGGGCGAAAGCTCGACAGGGGCATGCTTGACCAGATGGCGGCGGTTGTCATGCGCGGCCGGAATTTCCGGAATTTCTGCAAATCCAAATCGCTTAAGGAAAATAGCGATTGCCGGGTGATGTCCGCCTCCTGGAGACGACGGAACGGATTGTTGAGATTCGAAATAACCGCCGACCGTTTTCTGCATAATATGGTGCGTCTATTGGTGGGCACCATGGTGTCCGTTCTTGATGGCGCCATTACGATGAGGCAATTTGAAAAAGCGGTCTTGGCGGAAATAAATGAAAAAGCGAAATATATTGCGCCTGCTTGCGGTCTATATCTGGCCGCGGTGAAATATGAAAGGGGTATTCGATGAAATTTTTCCTCGACACAGGGAGCATAGACGAAATTCGTAAGGCCAACGAATTGGGCATCCTTGATGGTGTCACCACCAATCCATCCCTGCTTGCAAAAGAGAAAAAGCCATATATGGAAATTCTTCGGGAAATAACGACAATGGTGAAAGGGCCGATTTCCGCCGAGGTCACGGCTACGGACACCGCCGGGATGATTCGCGAAGGGCGCGAGTTCGCCAAGATTGCCGACAATATCGTGGTCAAGGTGCCGATAATCAAAGCCGGAGTCCCGGCCATCAAGCAACTATCCTCGGAGGGGATAGAGGTAAATGTCACGCTTTGTTTTTCCCCGTTGCAGGCGCTGATAGCGGCCAAAGCCGGGGCCAGGTTTATATCGCCGTTTATCGGGCGACTCGACGATGTTTCCACGGAGGGTATGAAGCTGATCGAGGATATCGTTACTATCTACACCAACTACGGACTCAAGACCAAGGTGCTGGTGGCCTCGGTGCGGCATCCGATGCATGTGGTGGAGGCGGCTCTAATCGGGGCCGATATCTGCACCATGCCGTTTTCGGTATTCGATAAGCTCCTCAATCATCCGTTGACCGACGTTGGCCTGAAGAATTTCCTGGCCGACTGGGAGAAAGTTACCAGGAAATGATCGAGCGCTACACCCTGCCGGAAATGGCCGAGCTCTGGTCGGAGAAAAATAAATTCGACACCTGGCTTCTGATAGAGTTAGCAGTATGCGAAGTTAGGGCGGCGCGCGGCGAGATCCCGCGAAAAGCGCTGGCCAACATCAAGAAAAGAGTTGCATTCGACCCTCAGCGTATCGCCGAAATCGAGGCCGAGGTCAATCATGATGTCATAGCGTTCCTGACCAATATTGCGGAGAATATAGGGTCGGATTCAAAATATATCCACGTGGGCTTGACATCATCGGATATTCTCGACACTGCCCTTGGGTATCTCATGAAACAGGCGGGGTCGATTATCAGAAAAAAGCTTGTGGCGATTGCAGACCTGCTGGCAGAGAAAGCCGTTAAGTACGACAAGTCGCTTTGTATCGGACGGACACACGGGGTGCATGCCGAACCGACCGTTTTCGGCTTGAAGCTGGCCCTCTGGTGTTCCGAGTTTCGCCGCGACATAAGGCGACTGGACGCGGCAATCGAGGACGTGGCGGTGGGGAAACTCTCGGGCGCGGTTGGCAATTTCGCCCACATCGATCCTGAGATAGAGGAGCAGGTTTGCCGGCGGCTGGGGCTTGGCGCGGCCGAGGTCTCAACGCAAGTGATTCAGCGGGACCGCCATGCGCATTTTCTGGCGACTCTGGCGGTGATCGGCGGGACAGTAGAGAAGATCGCGACCGAGATCAGAAATTTGCAGCGCACCGAAATTCTGGAGCTCGAAGAGGGATTCGGGCGCCGCCAGAAAGGCTCATCGGCCATGCCGCATAAAAGAAATCCTGTCACCTGCGAGCGTCTGGCGGGCCTGGCCAGGGTGATCAGGGCCAACTCGATGGCCGCCATGGAGAACATGGCCCTCTGGCACGAGCGCGATATAACGCACTCCTCGGTGGAACGCATCATCATTCCCGATTCGACGACGCTCCTGTACTACATGCTGGAGAGACTTCATTTCGTGCTATCAAACCTGGTTGTCAATACCGATAATATGAGAAGAAACCTGGAATTGACGCGGGGATTGATATTCTCCCAGCGGCTGCTGCTCGGCTTGACAGAGCGCATGAAGACTCGTGAGGCGGCTTATGAGGCAGTTCAGGAACTGGCTATGAAAAGCTGGAGGGATAAGCTCGATTTCAAGGAAATGGTTGAACGCTCTCCGGTAATTAGAAAATATTTAAAGCCAAGAGAGATCGAGGCGTTGTTCGATTATGGCTATTTCAGCCGGCGGGCGGGCGATATCATAAGAAGGGCGGTAGCCGAATGACCAAAGAAGGCGCGATTTTCCCGATACCATTTTATATTATTGCCATCATCCTCTTTGTGGTCTTTCACCGAAATACGAATATAACGTACCTTTATTTATCGGCTGGCGTGTTTTATTTCGGCCTGATCATTATGTTGTTTTTCCGCGACCCCGACAGGAAAGTCCCGGAAGGGGAGAAACTGGTTATTTCACCTGCCGATGGGAAAGTGATCAGGCTGGATGGAAACAACGATTCGCCATCGGCCTCGATATTCCTGGCCCTCTACAATGTCCATGTCAACAGGTCGCCTGTGGACGGAGTCATCAAATCGGTGACTCATCATCCGGGTAAATTTCATGCGGCATTCCGCAGCGAGGCGATGAAGGAGAACCAGCGCAACGAGGTCGAGATCCAAACCTCCAACGGAATCGTGCGGATGCATCAAGTGACCGGGGCTCTGGCGCGCCGGGCGATATTCTACAAAAGGCCCGGCGAACGGGTAAAAGCGGGGGAGAGAGTCGGGCTAATTCGTTTCGGGAGCCGGGTCGACCTGTTCCTTCCGTCGGGAACGAAATTGGATCTTAGTTTGAACCGCAGGGTGCGGGCGGGTGAAACTGTTATAGGGATGCTGCCGTGAGGGATATCAAGGGAATACTCCCCGGGATGTTCACCATGGGTAATTTGGCCTGCGGATTTGGCGCGATCGTGTTGGCCGGCGGGGCCGGTGGCGCAGTGAGCACCAACGTGACCCGCAATCTGTTCGAGGCCGTGTGGCTTATCATTCTGGCGGCTTTTTTTGATTTTCTCGATGGTTTGATTGCGCGATTCTCCAAGTCTTACTCCAGATTTGGGGTGGAGTTGGATTCACTGACCGATATCGTCTCATTTGGTGTGGCCCCAGCGGTGATACTGGTTAGTTATTCGCTAATTTCACATGGCCATTGGGCATGGATTCTCGGTTTCGTTTACCTGATGGCGGCGAATTATCGTCTGGCGCGGTTCAATCTGTCGGCCTCCTTGGAAAAGAAGGCGAATTTCGTCGGCCTTCCGGTCCCATCGGCAGCGATAGCCATAGTATCATACATATTGTTTTCCTATGAGCTTTGGGGCGAGATCAGGATGGAACGCTTCTTCGTCATTTTGGCTCTGGCCTCATCGGCCCTGATGGTCTCGACAGTCGAATTCGAAACCATGCCGCGGTTCGATTTCACGCAAGCGAAAAATAGGATTAAGGTCTTTTTCATACTCCTGGCGGCGGTCGCGATCATGATTAATGCCTCGCTGATGATATTTCCTTTTGTGCTTCTGTATATTCTCTACGGGGTGGTCAAGCTGATGATCATGATATTTGTCGGCGCCAAAAAGGTGACCAAGAAGAAATCCCCGGGTGAGGCAGTAACGCATGGCGATTAACAGTGGGAGCGACCCTATGAGATTTTCGGCAAGTATCAAAGTAGTTCTCAAGGATGGTGTTTTGGATCCTCAAGGTGAAACCATAGGCCGTGCCCTGAAAGACCTTGGATTCGAATCTATCGTCAGCGCCTCGTCTGGCAGGATTTTCAGGCTCGATATCGACGCCGAGACTGAAGCCCAGGCCCGGAAAATCGCAGGCGAGGCGGCCTCGAAACTGCTGGCCAATCCTGTCATTGAACGGTATGAAGTGGAGATGGCCAAATGAAAGTCGGCGTCGTAGTATTCCCCGGATCCAATTGCGATCATGACGCTTATAGCGCATTCAAGCTGGTCAAGGGGGTTACGGTTTCGTATCTCTGGCATGGCTCGCAGGACCTGGCGGGAGCGGAAATTGTGGTTCTTCCGGGCGGTTTTTCCTATGGCGATTATCTTCGAGCAGGTGCGATCGCTCGCTTCTCGCCAATAATGAAGAAGGTGATCGAATTTGCCCGCGGCGGCGGTATCGTGCTGGGAATCTGCAATGGATTCCAGATCCTGACAGAATCGGGGCTGCTTCCCGGAGCGCTGATGAGAAACAGCGGTTTGCGTTTCATTTGCAGGCAGGTTATCTTAAGGGTGGAAAATGTCAACACGCTTCTGACCGCTGACATCAAAACCGACAGGCTTCTCAGGATGCCGGTGGCGCATGGCGAAGGGGGGTATTTTGTAGATGATGCGACTTTGGTCGACTTGGAAAAAAGGGGACAGGTCATTTTCCGTTATGTCGATGCCGAGGGGGTGGTGACGGCAAATGCCAACCCCAATGGGTCGGTGAACAATATTGCAGGTATAATGAATATCGAGGGAAACGTGTACGGCATGATGCCCCATCCCGAGAGAGCTTGCGAGCCTGTCTTGGGTTCAAATGATGGTTTATCATTGGTCAAGTCACTTTGTTCACAGGTGGCGGGAGGCGCAATTGCGAGATAAGGAAATCAGATTCGTAATCTTCTCGCTGCTCATGGCGGCGATAATCGGGGGATTTGTGGGTGAATTTATCGGCTCATATCTTCCCGAGGGTGCCGTAAAGACCCTTTTTGTCAAGAGCCTGGATATCGGTATCGGGCAGCGGGGTTTAGCCGTAAACGAAATTCAGGAACCGGTTTATATCAACCTCTACAGCATTTCGCTGGCTTTCGGCCTGTTGATTAAGATTAATTTTGTGTCGCTTTTATTAATCATACTTGTTATAATTTACTTTAAATGGTGGTACTTATAATACGCGAGGTGAATAAATGGAAAGATTAATATTATTATCCATGCCCGGCGGCACCGAGCTTCTGCTTCTGATGCTGGTGGTGCTGATCTTGTTTGGCGCCAGGCGCATTCCGGAGGTGGCCCAAAACCTGGGCAAGGGAATAAGAGAATTCAAGAAATCGATGAAAGAAGTGCAATCGGAGATCGATTCGGCGGATCCCCAAAAAGATAAAATTGAAAAATCCAAGCAGGATAGCATCGGACGGCCGGATAAACCTAATGAATAAGCCTGTTTTTTCCAAAGAGGATATCGACCGGATCGCCGCCTGCCTGGGAAATCTCAAGGTGTCCGACAATAAGGATCATTACAGGCTGAAGCTTTCGAATCCGGGGGAAAAACGTCAGCTCTCGCTTGAAATTTACCCGGAGGTTTCGCTGGGAGAGCACTCCAAAGGCGCCTTGATTGTGGTTTATACGCAGAACTGCCATCTGCAACTGCATGATTGCTCAGGTTACGTGGTCTCGGAGGAACTGGGTGAGGTGACTTTCGTCTCAGAGACGCCCGGCAAGATATCCGGCTTAGTTGTCGAAAAGGAGGCGGCCTGTTCGCTTTATTCGAATGCCGAGCGGGGATTGATATCGGACGATTTCACCAGGTTTGGGGTCGAGGTGATGCTATCGGGGGTGGCGCTTAGCCTGGCGGAGGAAATCTTATCCTCGAAGAGCGGTTCTGAGCAGTAGGCAAAGAAATTTTTTCCCTCATTACATGGACTTTAACGGTCGATAAGGTGACATATGCAATTCACGAGGAAAGGCGATTATGCGTTGCGGGCCATGGTCTACCTGGCCGATTCCCAAAACAGCTCCACGCACACAATTGATGAGATTTCAAGAAACAGCAAGGTGCCCCGTCATTTCCTGGCCAAAATATTGAAGGACCTGACTAGAGCCAATCTCTTAATAGCGGTCAAGGGGGCCAGGGGCGGCTACAGGCTTTCGCGCCAGGCATCGGAAATCAGCTTGCTGGAGGTGATCGAGGCCACGATCGGCCAGATAGCATTAAATCTTTGCAACGAAGGTGTCGATCGATGCCCCGACAGCGAAACCTGCGGGCTTTACCCGGTCTGGGATCAAGCCTCAACGGCGGTGAAGAACATATTCGGGCAGACCAAGTTAAGCTCGCTGAAATCCAAATAGGAATTTATGTCAGGAAATTTCATATATTTCGATAACATAAACACCACGTTTCCCGATGAAGAAGTTGTCGCCTGCATGGAACAGGCGCTGCATTCCAAATTAGGGAATCCATCGGCCCATATACACTCCGCCGGAATCGATGCTGCCAGATTGCTCGATAATTCCAGAGCCAAAGTCGCCGCGCTGATAGGCGCTCAGCCCGATTCAGTAATATTCACATCGGGTGCGACTGAGGCGAACAATCTCGCCATCAGCGGTTTCATGGGGGCCAATCCCGATTATCAACTGGCAGTTCTATCCATAGAACATTTTTCAATAATTAATCAGGCCCGCAAATCTAAATTAGGCGGGCGGAATGTATTATTCATCGATGTCGACAGAACCGGGTTGGCAAATCTGGAACAGCTCGCCGAATTTGTCAGGTCCGGCCCAACATTGGTTTCGATCGCTTACGCCAATCCAGAAATAGGAACCGTCCAGCAAGTCGAGCAGATCTGTCGAATCTGTCGGGACCAGGGAGCGACTTACCATTGCGATGCCACAGTCGCCGCATCCACCCACGCGATAGATGTCGGCAAGCTCGGTATTGATCTGCTCACTCTGTCGGGGCATAACATATATGGGCCGACCGGAATAGGCGCCCTTTTCATTGAAAAAGGGGTTAATATGCGCTCGTTGTTTGAGGGTGGCAACCAGGAGCATGGCATCAGGCCGGGCACCGAAAATATCGTGGGCGCCGTCGGATTCGGAAAGGCCTGCGAAATGGCTGTCGCAAACAGGATGAAATGGTCCCGTGAAATATCCGTCATGGGCTGTCGCCTTTGGCAGGGATTATCAGAAAATGTGCCTTTCATTCATCTAACCGGCCATCCCGAGAAAAGGCTTGCCGGGCATGTTTCATTCTGGGTGGAGCATATCGAGGGGGAGTCGATTCTTCTCCTCCTCAACATGAAAGGTTTCATGGCAGCCTCCGGCTCGGCATGCAGCTCGAATCTCAAGGGCGAGGACGAGACGGACCTGGTGGCCTCGCACGTGCTGACCGCGGTTGGAGTCCCCGCGGATATTTGCGCCGGCTCGTTGACTCTGACCCTTGGGAAATACAATACCATTGAAGAAGTCGAATCCGTCATAAATATCATGCCGGGATTAGTCGAGAAACTGCTGGCGATGTCGCCCAGTTATAGTGACTATATGAGGAAGAAGGAGTAACCAGATGGAAAATAAATCATTCCCATATTCCGAATTGGTGATGGAGCATTTCTCGAATCCGAGGAACATGGGCGAAATAGAGAACGCCTCGGCAGTAGGCAACGCCGGCAATCCCAATTGCGGCGATCTCATGCGTCTTTACCTCAAAATAGAGGATGGTATCATTATCGATGCCAAATTCAAGACATTCGGCTGCGGGGCGGCCATAGCATCGTCCTCCATGCTCACCGAGATGTTGAAAGGCAAAAGGCTGGAGGATGCCCTGAAAATATCCAATCAGGCGGTAGCCGATGCGCTCGGGGGGCTTCCCCCGGTGAAAATCCATTGTTCGGTCATGGCCGAGGAAGCGCTAAAAGCGGCAATGGAGGATTATGAAAAACGGAAGAATTCATAATTTTCACCCAATTCCAATCTGGCGTCGGATTTATTTCGGCGCTTTTTTTATTGCCAGGCCGGCCGGTTCCGCCCGCCCGCGCGGGCGGCAAACCCGCCCGAGATGCCGCTCGATTGATCTGTGGTGTTAAGCAAGCGCCGGCGAGCTTTCCTAGCTTACGCTGCGGCGGGTTCCGGGCCGAAAGGCCCGCGGAACCGGCCGGCCAAACTTGAGGCGGGCGACGGTTTTCCAAAAAGCGCTTGACAATATCGGCGGCATGAATTTAATAATGTCGAACTGAATGTTTCGTGCAAATATGGAGGTAGCATGAAAAAGCACATTATCATTGCGGTTTTGGGATTTGGCTTGATGGTCGTGGCTTGCGACAAACAGCGAGCATTGGACAGGATATTGGCCGATCCGCAGATGAAGACATATATCATGGGCGAAATTATGAAGAGCGAACAGACCAGGGCTCAGATTGCCGATTCCCTGTTCGCCGATCCCATTCTCACAAGCGCCTATTTGAACCGCCTTGTTCAAAACCAATACAGCAGAGAGGATTTGCTCAGACGAATCATGCAGGTCGACACTTCCGGTCTGTGGACAGTTTCGATATTGGCGGAGGATCCTCGTTTTAAAAATCAGATGAAGCAGGCATCCAAGTAGCCTGGCCGATAATGCGAATGCAGGATACGGCCGTACCTGGTAAGGTGCGGCCTTTTTAATTTCTCAGGGTATCGCGGAGCCTGACAATGACAAGCGCCCAGATAAGTGTCACGCTCATCAAAACTGCTACGATCAGGGGTGGTGACTGCGACACGTCCTTGACGATTTTCAAAATGGCTTCCGCTTGCGTGGCAATGTCGGATAAATTGATATCGAATGCCTGCGGGAAGCCGCTAATGATATCACGCGCATATCGGGTGATTGCACCCCGATAAAGGGCGACCATTAAGATCAGGCCGGCATAGACTGTCAAGATCAGTCCTATGCGAGCCATCTTTATGCGTCTCAGCATTCTGTGCGCGAATTTTTCGTAAGTCAGATTCGCCATCACATTATCGTAAATATCCAACGATGCCGGCAAAAGGTTGATATTTCCGATTTCGCGGGATATTTCCTCGGGCAATTCCAGGGTCTCTTGGCAACGAGCACAACCTTCCAAATGCGCCAGAATTGTGTCATGGTCCAAAAGAGGATCGCCGGAAATCAGCGCATATTGAATCTGTCGGCAGTCAAACCGCATATTTTTCCCAAAGCGTTTTCAATTCATGTTTGGCGCGGAAAAGCCTGATCTTGACTGTCCCAACGGGGCAATTGAGAACCTGAGCGATTTCCTCATATTTCAAATCATCGAAATAATGCAGCATGATAATTACCTTGTGTTCCGGCTTCAGGCGGTCGATAAGCCTCCTTATCGTCATTCTCAAGGGGATATTTTCACCGCTATCGAGGGGGGCATCGGGTTCGATCTCCTGGGCCGCGCTGGGAATCTTGTTTCTCTTTATATAATTCAGGGCCGTATTATGAGCAATTCGATAGAGCCATGTCTTAAATGATGATTTTTTCTCGAATCGCCGTAACGCCCTATATGCTCGAAGAAACGCCTCCTGGGATATATCCTTGGCGGAATCCTCGGATAATACCATTCCACGGATAAGTGTATAGATGAAATTTTCATATTTCTTAACGAGAATTCCGAAAGCCTCGATATCGCCATCGCCGACCCTGGCGATTATGTCTTCATCCGAAAGAGTGCCAGCCAGGCAATTCCTCAACGGGGGCGATGCCGGGATTGCATATCCCCGCACTATATTCAGTGCCAGGTTGTTGCTTATCATTTCCATCTCTCTGACATTAGATACGAGGAAATTGTTTCCCCGGATTCCTTTTTTTTGAAACATTTTCGGCCATTATATTGTCCAAGCGAAAAAAGAAGGAGGAATAATGTGGAATAGTGATCCCAACATGGGTGTAGTTTTGATAGTGGCTATATCGATGGCGGGTCTGGCGGCCGTACCGATCATGATAGCGACTCTTATTGCCAACAATGCCAAGAAGAAACGCGAGTCTGATTTGATCCGCCTGGCAATAGAGAAAGGGATGCCGGTGCCGGATTTCACTGAACGTATCAGCCGCTATGGAACGCTGAAGGCGGGATTGATCTGGATCGCCATTGGAGCCGGCTTTATGTTGATGGTAGCTTTTTCAGTTGATAGCAATAGCGAGGGAATATCGTTGGGATTCATACCAATATTAATCGGGTTGGCGCTTTGTATCAGTTGGTATCTCGAGGTTCGATATCAGGATAGAAAGGAGGCGCGGCCCAACATCAATACTTAGGAAATCTGGCTTCTAAATCTGTTTCGTTTTCCAGGAGCCGGTCCTAAACCAGATTAGGACTGCCATGCCCTTGATTATGGTCGAGATGGTTATGGCCCAGAATATGCCCAGGGGACCCAAGCCGAGCGGGATTGCCATGAAATAGGCCAGAGGTATCCGGATGAGAGTGCCGGGAATAGAAACCACCATCGGCGGGATGGTATTGCCGGCCCCGGCGAAAGCCCCCTCGAGCACGAATTCAAGCGCCATGAAAACCTGCGACAGCGCAATGATCCTGAGATAATAGCCGGAAAATTTTATGACCTCGGTGTCGCCGGTCAACATCGAGGTTATCTTTTCGGCGAAAGTGAAGAATATCACGCCATAGACAAATGTGATGGCCGCGATAATTCCCAGCGTCGTCCAGGCGGCTTTCTCGGCGCGGTCCGGCTGTTTCGCCCCGAGATTCTGACCAACCATGGCGGAGGCCGCGATGTAGAAGCCGAAACATGTCATATACGAGATCGATTCGGCCCGGTTGCCCACCGGAATCGAGGCCACTGCGGTGGTGCCGAACTCCGACATTATCCTGGTCATGCCGAGGTAAACCAGAGCGAAATTTATCGACGCCAGGGACGCGGGAAGGCCAATTTTGAGAAGCCGGGCGATCACATTGATGTCGAGGTCCCCCAGGGTTCTGGGAATAATCCTGAAAGGGAGTCGCCCTCGAAGAACGAAAATCAAGGCAACAAAAAAAGATACCGTATGGGCGATCGTTGTGGCGATGGCGGCCCCCATCGTCTCCAAACGCGGGAATATCCAGATTCCATATATCAGCAGTATATCCAGGATAATGTTGGTCACGACTGCCGTAATCATCACGATCATCGGGGTTGACGTATCGCCCACGGCCCTGAAAATGGCCCCGGCAACCTCTGCCAGGAATAACACCGGCACCGCCATGAACACTATCCTGAGATAGACTCGGCCCATTTGCTCGACTTGCGGCTCCAGGCGGAGAAGATGCAGTATATTTCCAGAAAAAGTGATTCCGATGATCGAGAGGGCGATCGCGAAATAGAATGCGAATTTGAGTATCTGCATGGAGTTTTCCGACGCGGCCTCGAGTTCTCCCGCGCCATAATGACGAGAGACAATAGCCATCGTGCCCACCCCGAATAAATCCATGAGGGAGAAAATCATCCATACAATAAATCCGGCCGAACCGACCGCGGCCACCTGGGCCGCGCCCAGGTGGCCCACCAATCCGGTGTCGATTAGGTTGTTTACCACAATGGCAAACATTGAAAAGACGGCGGGGATGGCGAGTGCCATCACATGTCGAGGAATTGAACCTTGTGTAAGATCTCTTGCCATGAATTAAAAAATGCCCCGGAAAAATATCGGCGCATTTCTCCAAAATCAAGATTGAATTACGAATATCGGAATTTATTGTTGCAGCACTGATTCCTAAGCTGTCGGTTTGTCATTTGTCGGTTTCGGCCTGGGATAATATGTTGAAACCGGGTGAAAAGTCCTTCGATGAATCAGGCAGGGCCCATGCTCAAATAAATTTGCCAGATGCTCCGGCGTGCCGTAACCCTTGTGCTTTCCGAAACCGTATGCGGGGTACAGCCCCGAATATTCGAGCATGAGTTGATCGCGATAGGTCTTGGCCATGATGGATGCAGCCGATATGCACGGCTCTGATTTATCGCCACCGACAAGGGCCTGTTGCTTGAACGTAAGTCCCGGCAGTGGGTGACGGCCATCGACAAGGACGATTTCCGGCTCGACTCCGAGCGCCTCTATTGCCCGCCTCATCGCCAGAAACGACGCCTGCAGAATGTTGATTTTGTCGATTATCTCATGGCCCACCACACCGATTCCCCATAGGCAGGATGAGTCTAATAGTCTCTCTCGTTGCTCTTGGCGCCGAGCCGGAGTCAGGCTCTTGGAATCACGGATACCCTTGGTATCAAATCCGTCGCATAAGATAACGGCGGCTGCGACCACCGGCCCGGCCAGCGGTCCGCGCCCCGCTTCATCGACCCCGCAAATCAATTGCCCAATAAAACCGCGAGGCGATAGAGTGTCCGCCTGCGCCCTGCCGGGCATATGTTTCCAGCCGAATAGGCTGCTGTTATTTTGAGAGCTTTCCATTTCGATAATCAGGTTTGCCCGTCATTATGATATTATCAAATATGAAAAAAAGCCTTAAAAAAATCAAAGGGCGCCAACTTGAACGCCCTCGAATATGCGTTTGGAAAAGCTGCCGATTTCCGCCTAATTATTCTTCCTTTTTCTCGCCGATCCTGGCCTTCTTTCCTTTCAGGCTTCTGAGGTAATAAAGTTTCGAGCGTCGAACCCGGCCTTGCTTGATCATCTCGATCTTCGCGATATTCGGCGAATGAAGAGGGAACACCCTTTCTACTCCAACACCCGATGAGAGCTTGCGGACCGTGAAAGATTCGGATATGCCGCCGCCGGTCCTGGCAATAACCGTTCCCTGGAATACCTGGATCCTCTCCTTATCGCCTTCCTTGATCTTAACATGAACCCTGATGGTATCCCCCGGGGAGAATTCTATGATATCCGATTTCCGGTATTTGGCCTCGAGCGATTTTAGAACTGACATACTATGATTCCTTTCAACTTACGTATTCACCTAATATTTTTATCTCATCCTGACTCAAATCTCTCTTGGCGAAAAGATCCGGCCGACGCTCCCTGGTGCGAAAAAGGGCATTCCCCAGCCTCCAACACCTGATTTTCTCGTGATGCCCCGATATCAGGATCTCAGGCACCCGGCGATTTTCGAAAATCTCCGGCCTGGTATACTCAATCGGCCCGAGCAGCCCCGAGAAGTGAGAATCCTCCGCGGCCGAGCCGAAATCTCTCATGGTGCCCGGCAGAAGTCTCAAGACGGCATCGGCGATAACCACCGCGGCATATTCCCCGCCGGTCAGCACATAATCGCCAATCGAGACCTCTCTCAATTTTGCGATTTCAATGGCTCTCTGGTCAACGCCTTTATAATGCCCGCAAACTATTAATATCCGTTCCCCGGCCGCAAGATCCGAGACAATCTCCTGATTCAAAAGCTGCCCGCCGGCCGAGGTTACGATCCTGACTGCCTTATTGTCCGGATCGATGGCGTTAACCGCCGCGACAATCGGCTCCGGTTTCATGACCATACCGGGCCCGCCGCCGTACGGAATATCATCGACGACCTTGTGCTTATCCGACGTAAAATCCCGCAGGTCGTGGATATTGATTTCGAACAGGCCGCTTTGACGTCCGCGGCCAATCAGGCTCTCCGAAAGCGGCACATCCACCATACGCGGGAATATTGTTATGATGTCGATTCTCATACTTAATAGAGGCCTGCAATCTTTCTTATGATAATCTTCTTGCCTCTGATATCAACGGAAACCACCACCGACTTGACAAACGGTACCAGTATTTCGCCGCGTTCGCCGTTAACAGTCAGGACATCATTGGCCGCGACATAATCGATGGCTGTCACCTTTCCCAGGTATGCCCCGCCGTCCTCAAAAACCTCGGAGCCCTCAATATCGAAATGATAATATTCATCCTCGTTCAGTGTTGCCAGGTTTTCAAGCTCGACCAGAACCTCGCCGCCTTGCCAGGCCAGGGCCGAATCCTCGTCATCGATTCCAGCCAGTTTCAGAGCGATTCTCCCCTTTAGCGGCCTGACAGCCTCGACCATGAATTCGCCGGTTCTATTTCCTTTCTGCAAGGTCACCACGCGCCCGACCGACAGGCTCTGCGTGTTAACCTTGTAAGGGACGACCGCCAACTCACCCTTAAAGCCTCGTGGCCTGGTAATATTCGCCACAGACACTTTCATCTCAGAATCGACGCGGATCCGGAAAAGCCGGCGGATCTTCAATTATGCAGCGCTGTCCTATTCCAGAATCTCCAACAAGGCCCGCTTGCCCTTCTTGGCAGATACTGCGGAGATAAGCGTTCTTATAGCCTTAGCTGTCTGCCCCTTTCGGCCAATTACTTTACCAAGGTCATCCTGGTACACGCGGAGTTCATAGACCGTCGTCTTTTCGCCCTCGACCTCTGACACGCTTACCTGATCCGGATGGTCGACCAGCGCTCGTGCAATGAATTCGATAAACTCCTTCACAATGCCTCCTTAGTCTGCAGTGGAACGAGAGGTACTATAGGAAAAATCTATTTGGATTCCTTAGCTTTTCTCTTTTTCGTTCTTTCCCTTATGGTCGTTTTTAGCTCGATCGCCGATACATCCTCGCCCTTTTTGCGCCGAGTCCATTTGTCCAACAGGCCGGTTTCCTTTAACAAGGAATTAACGGTGTCGGATGTTTCAGCGCCTTTTTCCAGCCAGCGGCAGATCCTGTCTTCCTCGAGGACCACTCGACCTGGCTTTTCAATTGGATGGTAATATCCCAATATTTCGATGAACCGCCCGTCGCGGGGCATGCGCGAATCGGTTGCGACCAGACGATAATATGGACGATTCCTGGAACCGGTACGGCGTAATCTGATTGTTACTGCCACTTATCCTCCTGCTTGACCTGTAACTCCTGGTTTTCTATGACGGGAATCCCTTGGGAAGGGATAGCCGCGAAAATTGCTTAATCATCTTCTGCATCGATGCGAACTGCTTTAATAGCATATTCACGTGCTGCACGGAAGTTCCCGAGCCGGCCGCGATTCTCCGCCTTCGAGAACCGTCGATAATGGATGGGTGAGTGCGCTCTTGCCGGGTCATGCTGTTTATTATAGCCTCGACCCGCGCCATTCCATTCTCATCGACAGTCACCCCTTTGAGCTGCTTGCCGACCCCGGGCAGCATCTCCAACAAGTTTTGAAGCGGGCCCATCTTCTTTATCTGTTTGAGCTGGGCAAGAAAATCCTCGAACGTGAAAGTCTCCTTGAGAAGCTTTTTCTCGAGCTTCTCGGCCTCGGCCAGGTCTATGACCTCCTGGGCCTTCTCTACAAATGATACGATGTCACCCATGCCCAGGATTCGCGATGATATCCGCGCAGGATGAAATTCCTCCACATCGGCCGGCTTCTCGCCGGTGCCGATAAACTTGATCGGAATCCCCAGCGCGGCTTTCAAGGACATGGCGGCTCCACCCCTGGCGTCACCGTCCATCTTGGTCAGGACAGCGCCTGTCAGGCCTATACGCCTGTGAAACTCGGAGGCCACGTTGAGGGCCTCCTGCCCGGTCATGGCATCGGCCACGAAAAGGGTTTCATGCGCCGATACCGCCTTCTTGACATCGGCCAGTTCGATCATGAGCGCATCATCTATCTGCAGTCGCCCGGCCGTATCTATAATGACCAGGTCGAACAAATTCTCCCTGGCTTGCGCAATTGCGCCCCTGGCGATATCGGGCGCGCCGGCCTCAGCCGTGTAAAAGGGGATTTGGATCGATTCGGCCAGCAGTTGAAGCTGTTTTTTAGCGGCGGGCCTGTGAATATCTGCCGCCACCAGCAGGGGATGATGCCCCTTTTTCCTGAGATAAAGGGCGAGTTTCCCCGCCAGTGTGGTCTTGCCCGAGCCCTGCAATCCGGCCAATATGATAACCGTCGGAGGGGTGCTCGAAATGGCCATATCCGAACGGGTGCCCCCCAGGAGGTTTACCATTTCGTCGTGAATTATCTTGATAAGCTGCTGGCCGGGGGTGATCGATTTGGTGACCTCCTGGCCGATAGCTTTTTTCTCGATTTCGGCCACGAAGTTTTTCACGACCTTGTAGTTGACATCGGCCTCCAGCAGCGCCATGCGGATTTCCCGGCCGGCCTCCTGAATATTCTTCTCGGAGAGGTAGCCGCGTCCGGTCAGCTTCTTGAAAATGCCGTCGAGTTTGTCTGTTATCTGTTCGAACATATCGCCCAAGTATCTGAAAGAATTATACGCCACAGCCAAATGGGAAAATTGCCAAAATCATCCCTTGTGCTAATTGGCTAAACCGATAAGATATAAGTTTTTGAACAATTCGCAATAGCAAATTATGCAGTATTTTGTCTTGACGATCCGACAGATCCGGCTCTATCACAGGCCATTTTGACGTCAGCCCACCCTGAGCGAGTTGATCGCCGCCCTGTAATCCCGTGACCCAAAAATATATTCGCCGGCCACGATTATCGTTGCGCCGCCGGAAACGGCTGTCATTACCGTCCGCTCGTTCAAGCCCCCATCGACTTCAATCGCGAAATGGTAATCGTTGTCGGCCTTGAGCCGGGCGGCCTCGGCAATCTTGGCGGTCACGCTTTCGATATATTCCTGGCCCCCGAATCCCGGATAAACTGTCATGATGAGCAAAATATCGATCATGTCGAGATAATCAGACACTGATTCGAGAGGGGTGTCCGGCTTGATACTGAGCCCGAACGACTTAAAATGGCTTTTGACCATATCGAACAACTGCGGCACCGGGACAGTAACCTCAGAATGGACCGTTATATTATCGGCGCCGGCACTGATGAATTTCTCGATAAAGGTCTGCGGATTATCCAGCATGAGATGAACGTCGAGCGGCAAACGCGTGATGCCGCGAATCGACTTGACGAGCTTGGGGCCGAATGTCAGATTGGGCACGAAATGACCGTCCATGATATCGACATGGAGCCAATCGGCGCCGGCCTTTTCGACCGCCTTGATTTCGTCCTCCAGATGGAGAAAATCGGCCGAGAGAACGGAGGGCGCGACAATAATCCCGCTCATGTTATTCCGTAGCCGAGACGGTGAACTCAATGGTGCTCCACTTCTTGACTTCCCGCCCCGGTGAGACAGACTGGCTCATGATGGTTTCGGGCAGGAGATCGTCATTGACCGAGTAATTTATCCCCGCGACAAGCAGAAAGTTGTCTTGCGCCAGGGAGCGGGCTTTGTCAAGGTCGAGGCCGACGAAGTTCGGCACGCGAATCATCATCTCGGTCTCGATCCGATTTACAATCAATTGCACATCGGCATTGAGGCGCATGACCGTGCCGGCGGCAGGCATGGAGTTTATTATAACGCCGTCAGGCAAATCCAAATCGGTGTGCCAGATGATCTCGCCTGGTACCAGACCCTCGCGTTCAAGCATCATGCGGGCCTCGCGCAGCGTAAAACCTTCGAGTTCAGGCACGATGGCCGAGGCGGAGCCTTTGCTGATTGTCAGAATCACTTTCCGGCCGCTTTTAACCTTGGAGCCACCCCCGGGTATTTGAAGGATGATCGTTCCTTTGGGACGCTTGGAATCGTACTCTTCGCTGCCGATCATGAATTTCAGGTCAGCCTCCCTAAGCCGCGCCTCGGCTGCCTGGAGGGACAGATCGACCACATTGGGGATCTCGACCTCGGACTCCTGCCTGGTGAATATCGGCATCACCATCGCATCGACTATCATCAACAACAAGATCAAGCCACCAATGAAAATGGCGGCCGCGATCAGTATATCCGAGATGAGCTCCTTGCTGATTTTAATTTTCATCGCCTTTCACCAGTAACGCGAAACCGCCCCCACCGATACCATGCTTGTGTGGCCAGGTGCGGTATAAAGAATCGGGTTCCTCAAACGGCTTCAGCATGTCATTTTTACTTCGCTCAGTCCTGAACTGCCTGTTATTTTTCAAAAAATCGGCAACAATATTTTCAATTTCGTCCGGCTCGGTTGTGCAGGTAGAATAGACGATCCTGCCGCCGTTCGCCGCGAGCTGGGCCGCTTTTTCAAGCATTTTCAATTGCAGCCGGGCCAGGGTTTTGATATCGCTTTCCTTCTTTGTCCACCTGATATCAACGTTGCTCCAGAGCGTGCCCAAACCGCTACAGGGGACATCGAGCAAAATATACCCGAATTTCCTCTCAGGCGCAAATTGTAAGACGTCATCGCATATAAATTCGACATTGGCTAATCCTGCCCGGGCGGCGGCCTGCTTGACGAATTCGAGCCGCTTGTAGTCTCTGTCGACCGAGACCACCTTGCCCTCGGGTCCGACAATATCGGCCAGGGCCACGGTTTTCCCTCCAGGGGCCGAACATAGATCGAGAACAACGGCGCCTTTCGTGGGATCGAGCAGTTGAATCGGAAGGCCCTGGGATTCATCCTGGGCGATCAGGCGGCCTTGGTGGAACGGCTCGGAATTGAGAATTTCATAGACCTGGGTGGAAGAGAAATATCCGGGCATGAATTTCCCTGGCTCGATAGTTATCCCCAACTCCCCGAGTGTCCGCAAGACTGATTCGGCGGAGGCTTCCCCGGCCAGCGTTTTGAAAAATACAGGTGGCCTTCGATTGAAAGCGATCATAATTCTTTCTGCCTCATCGAATCCGAGTCTTTTCAGCCACCTTTTCACGAGCCAATCAGGATATGAATAATAAGTCCCCAGGAATCGGCCTGGTTCGGCGGTTTTATCGGGGAATTTGGCCTTTTCCGGCTCACGGATATATGCTCTCAAGACCGCATTAACGAATCCAGCGTCACGTTTCATGCCGGTTTCGGAGAGAAGGCCGACTGTCTCGTCGACCGCGGCGTACTGCGCGATGCCGGCCATTTCGGTCAGTTGATAAAGGCCGGTTCGAAGCGCCGCGACCACGCCCGGTTTCTGTTTGCCGATTGGGGCTTTCATAAAGGATTGAGCGACATAATCGAGCTTGCGCATATATTTTACAACGCCCTTGGTGATTTCCCAGGCCAGGGCCCGGTCTCTTTCGGGAATTCCCGAGTGAGCCAGGTCATCGAGGATCCGGTCGAGATCGCCCTCCGTCTTCTGGAACTCCAGGAGCGCGGTCCAGGCAAGGCTTCTGGATAAGGTGCGGCCCTTCATACCAGATCCATTGGCTCGATCAGCCGCAGGCCCGATTTATGAAACTGATTTTTCCGATGAATGGTGAGCGTCTTAACCAGTTCCGGCTCTATCCCCAGTCCGAAGATGAGAATCTCGTCAGGCTTGATATGCCCCTCGGGACGTTGCCAGACATCGATGATGAGTTGTCCGCTCTCTATCAAAACGTCCTGAAGAAATTCGCCGGCATTAAGCCGTTTCTCAACGCCCTCCTTGATTCTAATGACTTCAAGGCTTTTCCGGTCCGCAATCGCTTTCGCCTGCGCTGGATCATATTCCAGGCCGTCGATATGGGGCACCTCGTACCGAGCCGTATTCAACTGCTTGGAGAGGGAGCTGGCATTGACATAGAATTGTTTATGACCGGTTATTGACAGGCCCGGCGGGAGTGACGCGATCAGCCTATCGATGAATTCCTCCCGGTATGGCTGCGACAAAACCAGATCGAGATACTCGGCCTCGGAAGTGTAGCCCAGCGGCAATGGCTGTCCAAACGAGACCTTGATGTGCGGATGATAACCTTCGGAATATGACAACGGTAACTCGGCCCTGCGAAATGCCCTATAGATCGCCCTGATGGTATCGAGGTGCGATAGAAATCTCAACTCCGGACCGCGAGAATATTTGACCCGGACCTTATAGGCTCCCCCGGGGGTTGTCTGCTTCACAATCCTGCGCGGCTTGCGGCCAAACCCCTCTTCTGCCGTCGGTGGCCGAGGCTTGTCATCCTTCCGGCGGTCAAAAGCCGTTACAGGCGCAATTCCCTCTTTGGATTTGGCATTATCCCTGCGCAGGAAATCTTTGGAGATGCCCTTTTCGATATGATCCCACGGAAGCGGTGCATCCTCATCGATAGCCGAGGCATAACGGGTGGGATCGATCCCGGCGTCAGCGAAGGAATCATACCACCTTTGGGGATCGAACCACTCGGACCAGCCGTCGAGCCTGGCGCCCCTGCGGAAAGCGTTAAGAATAACCCCACCCAGGCGTCTGTCACCTCGGCCGAGGATACCCTCGAAGAACGAGAGATCGAAATTGCGGTATTTGACATTGATGTTCTGTTTGCGAATTCCCGAGATAATTTTGTCGACTTTCTTCTGTAACCGTTCCTTGCCGGCCTGTTTTTCCCACTGCCAGGGCGTGTGGCTCTTGGGATTGAAAGGGGAGAGGGCCACATTGATATTTCGTCCTTTGCCCCGACTCACGATATATGACAAACGTCGTAACAATGAAATAAGGCCCTCGATATCATCATCCGTCTCCGAGGGCAGACCGATCATGAAATAAAGCTTGAAGGTCTGCCATCCCGATGACAATGCTCTCTCGAAGGCCTCGAAAATATCGGCATCGCCGATCTTCTTGCCGAGCACGTTGCGCAGGCGCTCCGTGCCGGCCTCGGGGGCCAGAGTCAGGCCGCTCTTGCGAGCTGACGACAGAAGATCGAGAATAGAAGAACTTACTGTCTCGGGCCTGATCGATGGCAAGGCCAATCCGACCCTCTGCTCCGATAGTTGAGGGCTTATCATGGTCAAAAGCTCACCGAGATGGTCGTAATCGGTTGAGGATAGAGACAACAGCGTCACATCTTCATAGCCGGTCGAGGAAAGGCACTTGAAGACCTGCGAGGCGATCTGCTCGGGCGGCCGCTGCCGTCTGGGCCGATATTGGTATCCAGCCTGGCAAAATCTGCATCCTCTAACACAGCCGCGCATGATTTCGATCGAAAGGTGATCATGGGTTGTTTCAATGAAAGGCAGAATGGGACGCTCCGGATAATATTCAGGTTTGAGTTCGGGGACGCTTCGGGCCTTAATTTTATCGGGGATCTGGGAGTGAAGTTTTTCAAGAGAACGAAAGCGCCCTGAATCGTCGTATGCAGCTCGATAGAAGCGTGGCACGTAAATTCCGGGAATCCGGGTCAGTCCAAGCAAGATCGCCTCACGATCAAGGCCTTGCGCCCGCGATTTTTTTACCGAGTCGATAATCTCATGTATAGCATCCTCGGCATCGCCAATGAAAAATGCGTCGATGAAATCTGCCATGGGCTCGGGATTCATGACCGAGGGTCCGCCGGCCATTATAATCGGGTCCCGCTCGCGGCGGTCTTTTGACAGGAGAGGAACGCCGGCCAAATCAAGCATATTTAACGCCGTTGTATATGTCATCTCATAAGTAAGGTGAAATCCGAAAATATCGAATTCCGCAAGCGGCGTGGCCGATTCGAGCGAAAAGAGAGGGATATTTTTCCGGCGCATAATTTCTTCCATGTCAGGCCAGATCGACAATGCTCTTTCGGCCAGGGAATCGGGGCGCTTATTTATTATATTGTACAGTATCTGCATGCCCATGTATGACATGCCAATCTCATACATTTCGGGGAAACAAAGGGCGATCCTCAATCTGCCCGGCTCATGTGGTTTATGAACGGAGTTGAGCTCATTGCCAACATATCTGCCGGGCTTGATAATAAACGGCAATATTTCTTTATCGAGCTTTTGCGAAAGCGCATGTCTGAAATGCGAATTCAAGAATTCCTCACGAATTAAATAACTCAACGTCCTGCCAGGTAAGTCGTATACGGCCTGACAGCCTCAAATACTCCCCGATGCTTTTCGAATCAGCACGGCAATATAAAGTCATGAATGCATTTAATCAACATCGATGGCGCCCCGCTAATGCAGGCGCAACGATTTGATGCGGCCTCTCGCGGGGAAAGCAATTAACAACGAATATCATTGTCGGCTGTTATGGAATGCAGGCTGGCGCGGCTCAAGTCATGGATTGCAGACCTGGGAAAAGATGCATTTGCCGCCATTTGTTCACAACTTTCGATTGGTTCTTGGGTTCCAACGCCCCAGCCAGTTGATCCAGCGGCAATTCCCGACTGATTATACTCTTTTTAGCCATTAGTTGTTAGATTGATTGACAATAGGACTTTATTGGGATATATTTGCAGTTCGGTTGGATTAATCGTGAATTTCAGCCGTAAGGTCTGGACGAGAAGAAATTGAAAGGAATCTGAAAATGGCGCTTTCCAGGGGAGCGATAATCGGACTTGGGCTTGTGATCGTGGTTGTATTTCTGCTGATCGTGGTCGGCATCGGTATCATTGCGCCCTACAACAGGTTAACCAGGTTGGATGTGGGGGTTGACAAGTCCTGGGCGGAGGTCAACAATCAGCTTCAAAGGCGAAACGACATGATCCCCAACCTGGTAGAGACGGTCAAGGGGTACGCGGCCCATGAGAGAGAGCTATTTGAGCATATCGCCGACGCCCGCGCCAAATTGGCCGGCGCTACCAGTATACCCGACAAAATAAATGCCTCAAATGAAATGAGCGGACTTCTTTCGCGCCTCTTAGTGATTGTGGAAAACTATCCACAACTCAAGGCCAACGAGAATTTCATGAGACTGCAGGATGAATTGGCCGGTACCGAAAATCGGCTGGCCGTGGCCAGGAACAGATATAATGAGGCGGTCGGAATTTACAACACACAAATCAGGGTATTCCCCACCAATCTATTCGCCGGGATTTTCGGATTCGGTCAGAGGGGATTTTTCGAGGTTCCTGAGGCAGCCAAACAAGTGCCCGTGGTGAAGTTTTAGGCGGGCCGGAGCTCAGGGCCAGGAACATTGATAACAAAATCAGGCAGGTTGGACGGTCGCCCCGAAATCAAATTAGGGGAGGAAAGTCCGAGCTTTCAAGGGCCGGGATGCCTCGTAACGCGAGGGGTCCACATGGACACGGAAAGCGCCACAGAAAACATACCGCCCAATTGGGTAAGGGTGAAATGGCGGTGTAAGAGACCACCGGGGCCGCCGCAAGGCGACTCGCATGGCAAGCCCCATCCGAAAGCAAGGCCAAGTAAGGGGAGAGAGGTGGCCCGCCTCATTCGATCCCCGGGTAGGCCGCAAGATCACGATGGTGACATCGTGACCAGATAGATGACCGTCACCCGCAAGGGGACAGAACTCGGCTTACAGACCTGCCCAAATTTCGAGAATTGATTTGGAGTGATACATTAATGGAGCTCAAATGGGTCGTTCAACCAGACCCCGATAGTAATATCGTCAGCAGATTTACAGGCGATTTAGGCATATCCGAAATCGCCTGCAGGATATTGGCGGCTCGCGGCATCACCGAGAGCGACCCGGCCCGCAAATTCCTCAATCCCAGCTTATCCGACCTTTTCGATCCCTTCTTACTCTCCAGGATGGATGAGGCTGTCGATCGCGTAATCCAGGCGCTCAAGGCCAACGAGAAGATGATGATATATGGCGATTATGATGTCGATGGCATCACCGGCACGGCTTTGATGTTCCTGGTTCTTAACAGGCTGGGCGCGAATGTATCGTACTATCTTCCCAACCGTCTCGTGGAGGGTTATGGAATCTCAGAGGATGGCCTCCAGGAGGCTGAAAAAAGGAAAATTAATCTCCTGGTCTCGGTTGATTGCGGCATCACCGCTGTGGATGAGGTCGAAACGGCTCGCAGGATGGGAATCGACTGCATAATTACAGATCATCACGAGCCGGGCGATCGGCTGCCGGTGGCCAACGCCATCGTGAATGCCAAGCTCGACGGGCCGCTCAATCCGGGATTCGAACTCTCTGCTGTCGGTGTGGCTTATAAATTCGCCCAGGCCCTATACCGCAAACTGGGTCAAGACGAGACTGAATTGGAGCAGCATCTTGACCTGGTAGCCCTGGGGACAGCGGCCGATATCGTGCCGATGGTTGGCGAAAATCGAATCCTCACGAAATTCGGGCTTCAACAGATAGCGCGCACCACCAAGCCGGGCCTGAAAGCCCTGATATTCATAGCCGGTCTTATGGGGCATAAGATCGGCACCGGGCAGGTGGTATTCATACTGGCCCCGAGGATCAACGCCATCGGCCGTTTGGGTGATGCCCAACAGGCAATCAAGTTGTTGACCACCAAGGACGAGGTAATGGCGCATTCGATCGCCCGTATCCTCAACGCCGAGAACAAACGTCGCAAGGATATCGACGAGCAGACGATGATGGAGGCATTGGAACAGATCGAGCACGATGTCGATATGAGCCGCGACCGGGCCATAGTGTTGGCCTCGCAGGGATGGCACCAGGGAGTGATCGGAATCGTGGCCTCGAGGCTGGTGGAACGCTTCCACAGGCCGACTGTGATGATCGCCATCGATGGCGCCGAGGGAAAGGGATCAGCCAGGTCCATTCCCGGTTTCCATCTTTACGAGGCCCTCAAAGAGTGTGAATCCGAGCTCATTCGCTATGGGGGGCACAAATATGCCGCCGGCCTATCGATTCTGCCGGAGAAAATCGAGTCATTTCGACGTCAGCTTAATATGGTGTCATCGCGCATGCTATCCGATGAGGACCTTATTCCCAAGCTCGAGATAGACTCCGAGCTGGATCTCGAAAAGGTAGATGATGATCTGGTGTTGCTGCTGGAGAAATTTTCCCCCTTCGGCCCTCAGAACATGAGGCCGGTTTTCGTTAGTTATGGCGTTGAAGTTGTAGGGACTCCACATGTGGTCGGAAACAACCACCTTCGGTTCCGGGTCCGCAAGGGAAACAAGGTTTTGGATTGTATCGGATTCAGCCTCGGTGAATACCTGAAAAACCTGACATTCCGACCGAGCAATTTGGATATAGCCTACGTTCTGGAACATAATTACTGGAACGGGTCGAACAGAATACAGCTTCGATTAAAAGCTGTCAAGGTAGCCGGCGAAAATGCCGCTGCCTGAATTAGCTGTCATGACCTGAAAATCGATTCAATTTACTATAGCGGTATATTGCCATGTTTTCTGGGCGGATTCTGGTCGCGCTTGGAATCGAGCATCCGAAGGGCCCGGATCAGGCGGGAGCGAGTTTGCGACGGCTCGATGATATCATCGATATAGCCCCGCTCGGCGGCGATAAACGGGGAGGCAAACATCTGACGATATTCCTCTTCTTTTTGCTTAAGAGCGGCCTCGGGATTTGATGAAGCGGAAATCTCTTTCTTGAAAATAATCTCGGCGGCGCCCTTGGGGCCCATGACTGCAATCTCGGCTGTCGGCCAGGCGTAGTTGATATCGCCCCGAATATGCTTGGAGGACATGACATCATAAGCGCCGCCATAGGCCTTACGCGTGATGACTGTGAGTTTGGGAACCGTGGCCTCGCAGTAGGCATAGAGGAGCTTGGCGCCGTGTTTGATTATGCCGCCATGCTCCTGGGCCGTGCCGGGCAGGAATCCAGGGACATCCTCAAACGTGACCAGCGGGATGTTGAAGGAGTCGCAGAAACGCACGAATCGGGCGCCCTTGATAGCGCTATCGATATCGAGCACCCCGGCCAGATGCGCAGGCTGATTGGCGATGACGCCGATCGGCTTACCCCCGAGGCGAGCGAATCCCACAACGATATTGGGCGCGTAATCGGGATGGATCTCGAAGAAATCGCCATCGTCAACGACACGGGTTATGATGTCCTTGATATCATATGGCTTATTGGGATTATCCGGAACCAGGGTGTTCAAGGACTCGTCAATTCTATCAATGGGGTCCGATGGCTCAATGTCGGGGGGATCTTCCATATTGTTAGACGGCAGGAAGCTCATCAATTTCCTGGTCTTGGTCAAAGCATCAGCCTCATTTTCGCACGCCACGTGGCAAACGCCTGACCTGCTGGCGTGGATATCGGCGCCGCCCAGCTCCTCGAAAGTGACCTCCTCATGAGTGACAGTCTTGACGACATTTGGCCCGGTCACGAACATGAACGACGTGCCTTTCACCATAAAAGTGAAATCGGTGATGGCCGGCGAATAAACCGCCCCGCCCGCGCATGGTCCCATGATAACCGATATTTGAGGGATAACGCCTGATGCCAGAGTATTGCGCAGGAAAATATTCGCATATCCGCCAAGTGAGACAACACCCTCTTGTATGCGGGCGCCACCCGAGTCGTTCAGCCCGATGACAGGCGCGCCAACCTTCATGGCCATGTCCATTATCTTACAGACCTTCTCGGCGAAAGCCTCGGACAAAGTTCCCCCGAAAATTGTAAAATCCTGAGAAAAAACGAAAACCAAACGGCCATCGATGGTCCCATATCCGGTGATAACGCCATCGCTAAAATACTTCTCTTTCTCCAGGCCGAACTCCTTGGTGCGGTGCGTGACAAACAAGTCAAATTCCTCGAAGGAGTTATCATCCAGTAGAATATCGATGCGTTCGCGGGCAGTAAGCTTGCCCTTCTTATGCTGAGTCTCAATCCTCTTTGCGCCGCCACCCAGAAGGGCTTTCTGGCGCATTTCCTTGAGCCGCCTTAATCTCTCCTCAAGTTCCAAATTCAACCTCGCGTAACAAAGTTTGAGATGCATCGCATGATAACAGCGCCGCGGGGGTTCCGCCCCCTCGCCAAAGGCGAGGGGAAAGAAACCCCGAGGCGAATTTTTAGTGCAAGCGTTGGTTTCATGACTGACGCAATCCCGGGAATCATTCTTGGCAATGGGGTTTCTTGTCCCGACCGAGGGTCGGGAGCGGAACCCCCGACGGGTCCGAATGCCGTTCTATTCGACCTTGACTGGCTCGACCTTGCCCTTCTCGCCCTCCCTGAATCTGGCGAATTTATAGTTTATGTCGTGGTCGAATGCCAGTATCCAACCATCTTTAAGCATCTGTTCATGAAGCCAGCGTTTGCGTTTCATGGTAGTAAGCGGGTCAAGGTCAACCGCGGCGACATAAGGGATTTTGATATGCGCCGATGATGGCATGATATCGGCGGGGTAAATTACGCGTTGGCCGCCGCCATCGACAATGACGGCTTGAGAGTATGGCGTGTGACCTCCCATGACCTTGACAGAGACTCCGGAAAATAGCGGACCATCGCCCTCGAGAAGCTCCATCTTTCCGGAATCATCCAGCACTCTCAAGTTATCGACCAGGTAGGTCGCGGCGGTGCGCTCATTGGGATTCATGGCATCATTCCATTCGCCCTGTTGGACATAGATTTTGGCGTTCGGGAAACGGAGCCCGGGTCGGCCATCGGGATTTGCTTTCAGCGCCCCCGATGCGTGATCGGCATGGGCGTGAGTTAGAACGACAGCGGTGATATCCTCCGGCTTGAAATTAAGGCGCGCAAGCTCCTGATCCCATCGTGTTTCGCCGGCCAGGGCATTGATTTTGCGCTGGCGCTCGTTGAGGATATCGCCGAAACCGGTATCGACAACGATGATATCTTGGCCGGTCTTAATGAGAAGCGGGTTGAGGTCGAGGCGGATGAGGTTATTATCATCCGATGGGTATAGCTTGCTCCATATGACTTTGGGAATGACACCAAACATGGCGCCGCCATCCAGATGGAAGTAGTTTTCCAGGATTGAGTGAAGTTCGATATCGCCTAATCTCATGTTTCTCCGAATTCCGGATATAAAATAAAAAGGGGCTCGCCAAGGAGCCCCGGAACCCGATTATCTCAAGTAACTGCTCGAGATGACAAGCCTCTGTATTTCAGAGGTCCCCTCGTATATCTCCATGATTCGCTGGTCGCGGTAAAGCTTTTCGATCGGGGAGAACTCACCGATATAGCCGTAGCCGCCGTGAATCTGCATGGCCCTGTCGACACAGAATTTGGCTGCCTCGGAGGCGAACAGCTTGGCCTGCGAGGCCTCGATTGTGAATTTCTCGCCTTTGTCTTGAAGTTGAGCGGCTTTGTACGTCAACATGCGAGCGGCCTCGACTTGTGTAGCCATGTCGGCAATCATCCATTGGATCGCCTGAAGCTTGGCGATCGGAGCGCCGAAACAGACTCGTTTCTTCGCATAATCGATCGACTCTTGAAGAGCCCGTTGGGCGATTCCAAGCCCTTGAGCGGCCACGCCGATCCTGGCGCCGTCGAGAGTGTTCATGGCAATCTTGAACCCTTTTCCGACCTCGCCAAGGAGGTTTTCTTTTGGCACGCGGACATTCTCCAGCCAGATGCGGCCGGTGGTGGCGGCTCTCATGCCCATCTTCTTCTTGAGGGTGGCGACTTTGATACCGGGAATGAGCTTCCCATCCTTCCTGGCCTCGACTATGATCGCCGAGATTTTTCGCGAGGCCTTGTCGTCGTCGCCGCCATCGGCCATCTTCACGAAAAGGACGAATAGGTCGGCCACGTCGCCATGCATAATAAAAATTTTCTCGCCATTGATAATGTAATGATCGCCATCGGGGACCGCGACCGTTTTCTGGTTGACCGCATCTGATCCCGCGCCTGGCTCGGTGAGCACGAATGCCGGAATCGATTCGCCGGATGCGCACTTGGGCACATATTTTTTCTTTTGTGCATCCGTGCCGAACGTGTAGATGGGATATGTCGCCAGCTCGGTGACCGCGTCAAGAAGGCAGGCAACCGCGTCATAATAACACAGCTCTTCGATTAGGGTCGTGTATTCAACAGATGAAACATTGCAGCCGCCGTATTCCTTGGGCATCCTTTGAGCCACGAAACCCTCTTTGGCCAGGGCCTTAAACAAGTCCCAGGCGAAACGATCGGGATCGTCGCGGTGATCGAGTTCCTTGGAGAACGGAATAATGTGCTTCTGGGCAAAAGCGGCCACTCGATCACGGATCGCCTGTTGCCTGTCATCGACGTTGTAACGAAACATAATCCCTCGCTTATCTCTTTAATTAGTTTAAATAATCTTGCTATATTATCTTTTCATCTTTTATAATTTTGGGCAGCACCCGGTTGAGATAATCCACGATATCCTGGGTCGAAGCCCCCGGGGTGAATATCTCGCTGACCCCCGTATCTTTTAACATTTGAATCTCGCTGTCGGCAATGATGCCGCCTCCGAAAAGCAGGATATGGTCAGCTCCGTTCCTCCTCAGCCCCTCCAGCACCATTGGAAATAATGTCATATGTGCCCCGGAAAGGATTGAGAGGCCGACCGCGTCGACATCCTCCTGGATGGCGGCTGCCACAACCTGTTCCGAGGTCTGGCGAAGGCCGGTGTAGATGACCTCGAAACCGGCATCCCTCAATGCGGCGGCTATCACCTTGATGCCCCGGTCGTGGCCGTCGAGACCGGGCTTGGCCAGCAAAATTCTGAATTTCCGCTCCATAAAAACCTCGCCTTGCGGGATTTAACTCAAATTGGAATTCTCTCAAAGCAACAATATAACATCCCCGTTGGAATTTGGCAACAGTCGCTTATGACCATTTCTAAAGGAATCCATAATTTCTGATAAGATTATTATTCCCACGTCCGGGCAGGCTTACTCGGGGCTAACCCCATAGTCGCCGCCATCCTTGACATGAATCATCTGGGAGCCGTTTACAATCAGGTCGACAGTGTTTTGAAATAGCGGATGGCTGGGGTCTTCCGGATCGGGCGCGGCGGCTCTGAAATGGACTTGCACTCTATCGCCGCCGGCGAATATCTGGCTATCGTTGTTGTCAAGGGCGTTGCGGAGATAAACGCTGTAACCGGGGAACAGTGTCGATCCCAAATGAACGGTTATCTCCAGATCGCCACGGCTATGAATGTACTGAGTCAGCACTATCGGCACATTGCTGCCGTTGGAAATGGCTACCCTGCCGCTCAGACGCTGATAAGGCCGGGATGGCGAGGATTTATCATTGTCGGAACATGCCCCCAGGCCGGCCAGAAAAAGGCAGGCAAGCATTATCGAAAATCTCGTTTTCATCTATATTATTTTAAGATAATTCCCCAAAAATGTCAAGTATCAACCCTGAATTCTATTCCAATAAATCCTGCCTGCTCCGTTCCGGAATGCCCCATAACAGTCAGGTGTTTCTCATATTAGCGGGGGTTCGGTATATGTGCCATATACCTCAGTCAAGACGGAAGTTATCTCTTCCTCGGTGGTGTAGCAGCGAATACAATCCAGAAGCGGCGGCATGTGGTTCTCGCCGGCCTGGGCCGCCTTTTTCAGCGCCGCCAATGTTGACTTAACCCGGTCATTGTCGCGGCCCTGCTTGACCTTTTTCAACGATGCGATCTGGTCACTTTCCACCTGTGCATCGATCTTAAGAAGCGGAATCTTCACGTCCTCATCTTCTTCGACAAAATCGTTGACCCCGACGATTATCCTCTCCTTCTTCTCTATCTCCTTTTGGAATCGATAGGCGGCATCGGCAACCTCACGCTGCAAATATCCCTGCTCGATACACTTGAGCACCCCCCCTCGTTTCGCGATTTCGTCGAAATACCGCTCGGCCTCGGCCTCGAGCTCATTGGTCAGAGTCTCCACGAAGTAGGAACCGGCCAGGGGGTCGATAGTATTGGCGACACCGGTCTCACAGGCGATCAATTGCTGGGTGCGTAGCGCCAGCTTGACGGCGTGCTCTGTCGGAAGAGCGTAGGTTTCATCCATGGAATTGGTATGCAGGGATTGTGTCCCGCCCAGCACTCCGGCCAGGCCCTGGAATGCCGTACGGACAATATTATTTTCGGGTTGTTGAGCTGTCAGTGAGCAGCCTGCTGTCTGCGTGTGAAACCTCATCAACCATGAGTGAGGATCCTTGGCTTTGTATTTCTCACGCATGTGACGGGCCCAGATGCGCCGCGCCGCGCGATACTTGGCAATCTCCTCGAAAAAATCAAGGTGTGAGTTGAAGAAGAAAGACAGCCGTGGCGCAAATGTGTCGACATCCATGCCCACAGCCAGGGCGGCCTCGACATACGTGAATCCGTCGGCCAGCGTGAAGGCCAGCTCCTGGGCGGCGGTGGCTCCCGCCTCTCGGATATGATATCCCGATATCGATATGGTATTCCACTTGGGCACGTGTTGGGCGCAGAAAGCCATCATATCGGTGATGAGCCTGATCGATGGTTCCGGCGGGTAAATCCATTCTTTCTGGGCGATATATTCCTTGAGAATATCGTTTTGTAACGTGCCGGTTAACATCTCCGATGGTACGCCCTGTTTTTCGGCGACAGCGATATACATCGCCAGCAGGATAGTGGAGGTGCAGTTTATCGTCATCGAAGTTGATATCTTGCCCAGATCGATACCGTCGAAGATGATTTCCATATCCTTCAAAGTGTCCACGGCGACACCGCAGACTCCGACCTCGCCAACCGACCGCACGGAATCGGAATCGTATCCCATAAGGGTTGGCAAATCAAATGCCACCGAGAGGCCCATCTGGCCGCGCTTGAGGAGGAAATGATAACGCTCGTTGGTCTGGGCGGGGCTTCCGAAGCCGGAGAATTGACGCATGGTCCAGCTCTTCTTGCGATACATCGAGGCATGCACCCCCCGCGTATAGGGGTATTGGCCGGGATACCCTATGTCGCGGTCGAAATCAATGTTTTCAGCGTCTTTTGGAGTATAGAGAGGTTTGATAGGCTTGGATGACACGGTCATGAATTTCCGGCCTTTATCCGGCTTTGATTCGTCATATTCTTCCAGCCACCTGGCGTAGGCGTCGTCGGTCTCTTTTTTCCTCGATGTCTTATCCATCTTTCTCCTCCATGTCAATCCGGCAATTGCCGAATCTGGCCGGCCTTCAAATCATCTATCAATTTCTGGGCCAGGTCGTAGGGATTGCCCTGCCCGGCGAATATTCTCTCCACCTGACGCTCCAGAATATTGTGCGGAAGTATCTCATTTATCAAGCGGATTCTAAACCGGTGCTCGATTGTCTTCAATATATCATAACGGATCATCTTTTTGCGATGTTTCAGAAAATTATCACCGGTTTTCATGTGCTCGTATTCCTGGTCAATCTTCGACAAAAGTTCGTCCAGGCCGATATTGTTGACGGCCTGAGTCAGCACGACCGGAAGCTGGCGCTTGCATTTCTCACGCTTTACGTCGAGAATCATGTTCAGTTCCGAGGCTACGCGCTGAGCTCCGTCGCGGTCTGCCTTGTTGACCGCGAAAATATCGGCGATTTCCATAAGGCCGGCCTTCATGGCCTGGATCGAATCGCCCGACTCAGGCATGAGAATGACAACGGTCGTATCGCAAGCCTCGGCAACGTCAAGCTCCACCTGCCCAACACCGACCGTCTCGACCAAAATGATGTCTTTGCCAAAGGCGTCCAGGGCCCGTATGACCTCGGTGGTTGCCAGCGCCAGCCCCCCGGTAGAGCCTCTGGTCGCCATGCTGCGAATGAAAATGTCCCTGTGGACCGCCAGATCCTGCATCCTGATTCGGTCGCCGAGAAGCGCGCCGCCGGTGAAAGGTGACGAGGGATCGACCGCGATTACGCCAACCTTGCGGCCTCGGTTGAGGTATAGATAACACAGCTTATCGACAACGGTCGATTTGCCGGCTCCCGGAGGCCCGGTTATACCTATTATATGGGCCCCGCCGGTCCTGGGATAGAGGGCGGCGAGGATCTTGTCTGTTTCAGGCCCGCGGTTTTCGATATGCGAGATAATTCTCGCCAGCGCGCCAGTGTCGCCGGTATAGAATTTTTCGATTAACGACATCTTCCAACACCAAACGCTTTGCTATTTTGAAAAAATGTAAGAAAAATAACCTAAAATTACAGGAAACCATAAACCATCCTGACTGAACCCGTGACACTTCACAACATGCTCATGGCATTAGCCAGGCAACCGCCCGATAGATTCGATAATTATACCATAATCAAACCCGGATTTCAAGGGCGAGCACATCAACACTTGAATAAATGTCTTTATCGCAATGCAACACCTGATTCATATTAAGTCAATGATGAAGGTCAATAAATCTACAGTTGTTGTTTTTTGCAAAAAGCATTTGACAGTGTTCATAATTAGTAATAATTTCTATTAAGCGACACAATTATTTTCCACAAGGAAAGCCTATGGAGCTACGGGGGATGAGTAGTTTTCGGCTGCGGATAATAAGCTGGCGTCTTAGTTTTGTCGGCACGTTGTTCCCCTTGTTTGACTCGACCGCCCAGAATATCGATTATGCCGGATCATGCCTTTGGACCGGAGCGGTTGATATATCCACAGACGGAATCCATGCATATTGCGCATTTCAAAATGGGCTGGTCATATTGGATATTAATAACCCATCGGCGCCCACCATAGTCAGTCAAACATACTGCCCTGGAGAGGGTACCGGGCTATGTGCCGGGGGTGATTTTGTCTATTTGTGCACTCATGACGATGGTCTGCAGATAATAGATATTTCCAATCCCCAGATACCTCAGGTGGTCGGATCCGTGACAGTTCCCGGTTTTGCCCGCGATGTATATGAACTCAATTCCTACGCCTGTGTCGCGGGAGATTATTCCGGATTGCATATTATCGATATCGCCGATCCTCAAAACGCGACTTTGCTTTCCACTTTTAATACCACAGGCCTGGCTCTCGATGTATTTGTGGGGGATACGTTGGCATTTATTGCCGATTGGGAAGCTGGTCTGCAAATTGTGAGCATGGCTGATCCGCTTAATCCGTATTTTGTCGGCGGTCTTGCTCTAACCGGCTATGCATACGGCATTTTCATTTCGGGTTCGTATGCATATTTGGCAGCTTTTTCCTCGGGGCTTCATATTGTGAATATTGAAAATCCCGCAATGCCCGCACTAATAGGGTCCTGCGATACTCCAGGCCAGGCCATTGGAATTACCGTGGCGGACAATTTCGCCTTTATAGCAGATTCGTATGCGGGAATACAGGTAATTGATATCAGTGATCGCCAGCACCCGGGCCTGGCGGGAATAATTGGCACGTCGGGCAGGGCAATGAAATTGGCATTGTCAGGGGCCCATCTCTATGCAGCGGATTACACTTCGGGTATCGAAATTATAGATATTGCGATGCCCACTTTCCCGATAGTGATTGGTAATTATCCCGCTCCGGATTATACTGTCGACATTCATGTCGAAGGAGGTCTTGCGTACACCGCCAATTCCTCCGACGGATTAACTATCGTGGATATTTCAAACCCGGTGGCGCCGATTGTCACCGGTTCGCTGGCTTTGCCCGATTCTGCGTTCAGCGTTGCCAAGAGCGGCGAAGTTGCGTTGGTAGCAAATGGCTTAGCCGGATTGAGCATAGTTGATGTTTCTCAACCTTCGCAGCCTCAACTAATTGCATTCTTTGACACACCTGGTTCGGCCTGCGCAATCGCAATAAGAGGAGGCTACGCTTTTATAGCAGATTCGGACTCGGGGTTAATTGTTATCGACATATCATTTCCGTCAGAGCCGATGCCGGTTGCCAGATTGGGGACTCCGGGTAAAGTCCAATCGATATTCATTGATAGCCTGTTCGCTTTCGTGACCGAATCAAATCTCGGCTTGTTGATTATCGACATATCTAATCCGTCGGCCCCTCAACTTCTGGGCGCCTACAACGCACCCGGGAATGCCCGGGCGGCATATGCGAATCGCGATTATGCTTATATCGCCAATACCTATTCAGTCGAAATTGTCAATATCGTCGATAAAGCGCACCCGTCCTTCGCCGGGCGTTATGATTCCATTCGGAATGCCATGGATATCTCTGTAAATGGCAATTTTGCCTATGTTTGTGACGGATACGACGGGGTCAAGATGATAAATGTCGCCAACCCGTCGAACCCATACCATGAGGCTTCTTTCAACACGCCCGGGTACTCGCAGGGTATCTTTGTAGTTGACGAGTACCTGTATGTGGCCGATCAATCATCGCTCATTATTCTAAGATCGTCAATTGAGGGGCCCGGGGAATGTTCGTATATACCCGGGGACGCCAATGCAAACGGGCAGGTTAATGGGCTTGATGTGGTTTACATGGTCAGTTATTTGAAAGGCGGGCCAAATTCACCGCCAAATCTCTGCGATTGCCCACCGCATGGGACAGTATTCGTGGCTGCTGATGCTAATGGAAATTGCGCCTTCAATGGAATAGACGTAGTGTATTTGGTAAGCTACCTGAAAGGTATCCAATCCCCACCCAGAGGATGCGCCGACTGCCAACCGAACAGGTAGGTACTCTCATACTGATAGTGACCCGTTATTGAAAATGCGCTTGAGGTTATGATCGGTTTTCACTGGCATGGAAGATGACCTATGATAATTGTATTGTATTCGCGATGATCAATGGTTATTAATGGCTTCGGGCGATTAATTCACTGATTGAAAAGTTTCAAGTTGCGAAAGCGAAAAGTTGATTGATATCAGACAAAGACTCGGATTCTCATCCGTGAGGTGGGCCGACGATACACTGATAGCCCTCAATCAGCGGGCTTTACCGTTAAAAGAGGAATATCTTTCCCTGAAATCGGTCGATGAAGTTGTCGAAGCCATCGGAGTCCTCACGGTTCGGGGAGCCCCGCTAATAGGCATTGCCGCGGCCTACGGGCTGTGCCTGACCACAAATCTCGGCGATGATGCGCTTTTCGCTGATTCGTGTCGGAGATTCATCGATATTCGCCCCACGGCGGTGAATCTGCGCTGGGCCGTGGAGCGAATGGCCGGCTTCCGTACTCGGAATTTGAGATGTGACAATCTTCGCGAGTTAATGATTGAAGAGGCCCGGCGCACACATGCCGAGGATGCCGAGATGTGCGTCCGGATTGGGGAATCAGGGAATTCCATAGTCCCGGAGCATTGCCGCATTCTCACCCACTGCAACGCCGGAGCGCTGGCGACAGGCGGCATCGGGACGGCGCTGGGGATCATCTACACGGCGCATTTTTCGGGCAAGCGGGTCGAGGTCTGGGTCGACGAGACACGCCCGGTGCTTCAGGGGGCGCGCCTGACCGCCTGGGAGCTATCGAAAGCCGGTGTGCCATACAAATTGATATCTGATAGCATGGTCGGCCATCTCATGGCCCAAGGCAGAATCGACCTTGTCATCACCGGCGCTGACCGTGTGGCCGCCAATCTCGATTATGCCAATAAGATCGGGACCTATTCACTGGCGGTCCTGGCAAAATATCACGGAATTCCATTCTACGCCGCGGCGCCATCCTCGACTTTCGACCCGGCCTGCCCCAATGGCAAATCGATCGTGATCGAGCAACGCCCTGAAAATGAAATCCGATATGTGGGGCAAAGTCAGGTTGCGCCATCGGATGCGCCGGTCTACAATCCGGCCTTTGATGTTACGCCCCATGAATTGGTGACGGGGATTATCACGGAAAAGGGAATCCTGAGACCCTGATTGACATTGATTTGCTTTTGGGTCGCCCATTTGATCCCATCGGTCTGCCCAACCGTTTTCGCGATAGGCAATCGGGCGCATGCTTTAGTTTGAAGCATCATTTTTTCGCGGTCAGGGTAAGCTTATAAAGCGTGCCGCGCCGTCATGCGAATATGCTGGATCAGGGGGACTTCACTTGAGTGCCTTGATTCCCTATGTTTGCAGGCCGGCGGAACCGCTCGGCGGCCCTCAAAGGGCAGTTAAGGCAATAATATCTTTTCGGTTAACTGGGGGAAAGGCGATTATTTTTGCTTGACATTGGCATTTTGGAATATAAATTGTTTGTTTCGTAGTTTTTAGCGTTTCTCTAATATTTGGAGCCGAAGTCGTAAAAGGACCGACTAAAATGGAAACAAAGACATTCGTGCCTAAGCAAGACAGGCAACAACAAAAATGGTATTTGATAAATGCCGAGGGCAAGGTGTTGGGCCGTTTGGCCACCAAAGTAGCCACCCTGCTTCGAGGCAAAGATAGTCCGCTGTTCACGCCGCATCTGGATATGGGGGCATATGTCGTGGTTATCAATGCCGAAAAGGTGCAATTGACCGGCAGAAAGCTCGCCAACAAGATTTACAGGTGGCATTCGGGTTACCCCGGCGGCCTCAAGACCGTGCCGGTCTCGAGATATTTTGCCAATCGTCCGGAACGGGTTCTCCAATGGGCTATCAAGGGGATGCTTCCGCATAACCGTCTGGGGCGCCGTCTCAACCAGAAGCTGTTCATTTACAGCGGCGGAGCTCATCCGCATGCCGCCCAAAAACCGACAAAAATAGAAATCTAATATCGTAAGTGGAGGAATTTTGCCAGAGGAAGTATACGCGGCGACCGGCCGGCGAAAAGAAGCGGTCGCTCAGGTAAGAGTCAAGAAAGGAAGCGGCAAGATAGTGATTAACGGCAAGGACGTTAACGCCTATCTGTGTCGTCCCAATATCGTCCTGGCGGCGCTTAAGCCGATCGATGTCGCCGAGTTCAACGGCAAGCTCGATGTCATATGCGTGGCGCGAGGAGGCGGCCTTTCCGGGCAGGCAGGCGCGATGAGCCTGGCGCTGGCGCGGGCGCTGATTATCATGGATCCCGAGTTGAGAACGCTGTTGAAGCGCAACGGGCTCCTGACCCGCGATTCCAGGATGGTCGAGCGCAAGAAATACGGCCTGGTCAAAGCCAGGAAGAGATACCAATTCTCTAAGAGATAATACAACCAACGACACACACCGGTTGTCCGCCGTTTGGCCGGATGCCGTTCGAGGTCTCCTGTCAGGCAGAATTATCGTGGCCCGACTGGAGTCGGACGGGTGTAAAGACCGGTGGAGGAGAAACCAAAAAATGTCAGAAGTAACTGTCAAGGACCTCCTTGAATCCGGGGTTCATTTCGGCCATCAGACCAGGCGCTGGAACCCCAAGATGAAGCGATTTATTTTCACCGCCAAGAACGGCATCTATATTATCGATCTGAACAAGACCCTGATGTCGCTGAATCGGGCCTGTCAGAAAGTAGCCGAAGTCATCGATTCCGGCGGCAGCATCCTGTTTGTCGGCACCAAGAAGCAGGCCAAGGATGTGATAAAAACCAACGCCCTGAAGGCCGGCCAATTCTACATCACTGAGCGCTGGCTGGGCGGGATGTTGACCAATTTCGTAACCATCAAGAAGAATATCAAGCGGCTCAAGGAAATCGAGCGGATGCGCGAGGATGGCTCATTCGGTAAGATGACCAAGAAGGAGGCCAAGAAACTCGAGATAGAAGCCGCCCGCATGGAAAAATACCTGGTTGGTATCAGGGAGATGTATAGCCTGCCGTCGCTCCTTTTCGTGATCGATACGAAAAAAGAGAGGATAGCGGTCGCCGAGGCCAACAAGCTGAAAATTCCCGTAATAGGGATACTGGATACGAACTCCGATCCCGATCCGATCGATTACCCGATCGCGGCCAATGATGACGCGATAAAATCGATATCTATAATAACCAAGGCCATATGCGATACCGCGGTTCAGGCGCAGGCCAAAGTCCGTGTCGAGGAGATGGAGGAAGCGGGCGCCGATCAATCGGCGGAGCATTCCGCTGGAGAGGTTTAGCATCGATGGGAATTTCGGCACAGACAGTCAAGGAATTGAGAGAAATGACCGGCGCCGGCATGATGGACTGCAAGAAAGCGCTGGAGCAGGCCGGCGGCGACGTGCAGAAGGCGATCTCCGTCTTGCGCGAGCAGGGGCTGGCTAAAGCTGCCAAGAAAGCTGAACGCACCGCCAGCGAAGGCCTGATATACGCCTATATCCATCCCGGCGACAAGCTGGGGGTATTGCTCGAGATTAATTGCGAGACCGATTTCGTGGCCCGCACCGACGATTTCAAGCTGCTGACCAAGGACATTGCCATGCAGATCGCGGCCGCTAACCCTCTTGTTGTGGATAGGGACCAGGTCGACAGGGCGCTGGTCGAAAAGGAAAGGGAAATTTACAAAACTCAGGCTCTCAACGAGGGCAAGCCGGAGAAGTTCCTCGATAAGATAGTCGACGGCAGGCTGGAGAAGTACCTTCAGGAGGTCGTCTTGCTCGAGCAACCTTTCATCAAGGACCAGGATATCACCGTGAAGGATCTTCTGACGGCGGCCATTTCCAAGCTCGGGGAAAATATCGTAATTAAGAGGTTCACCCGGTACAGACTGGGGGAATAATTGGCTGATAAATCGCATTCAAAAACCTCTGGTTCAGCAGCGAACAACGTTAGATATCGTCGGGTGCTGCTAAAGCTATCCGGCGAGATCCTGATGGGTGACAAATCGCTCGGGGCCTTGGATGGCACCGTGCTGTCCAATATCGCCGAGCAGGTCGCGGGCATAGCCGGCCTGGGGGTCGAGGTCGGTATAGTGCTTGGCGGCGGCAATATATTTCGCGGGTTGCAGGCCGCGGCTGGAGGTATGGATCGTGTCAGCGCCGACTTCATGGGCATGCTGGCGACCGTCATCAATTCCCTGGCTTTGCAGGAATATCTCGAGAAGAGGGGTCGATACACCCGCGTCATGTCATCGATTTCCATGGAGCAGGTGGCCGAACCTTTCATTCGGCGGCGGGCCATAAGGCATCTGGAAAAGGGACGCATAGTGATTTTCGCGGGGGGGACCGGTAATCCGTATTTTTCGACCGATACGGCGGCAGCCCTCCGCGCCACCGAGATCGACGCCGAGGTTGTTCTGAAGGGGACGAAGGTTGATGGTGTCTACAATAGCGATCCCGTCAAGAACAGTGATGCCAAAAAATATGATCAAATCTCCTACCTGGATGTCATCAATCTGGGATTGAAAGTCATGGATTCGACTGCCATTTCCATGTGCATGGACAATAAGATTCCCATCGTGGTCTTCAATTTATATGAAAAAGATAACCTGCGGCGTTTAATCCTGGGTGAGAAAATCGGAACTCTTGTTTCATGAGAGGACTATATGCTCAAAGAGATCTATCGCGATTCGGATAACAGGATGAACAAAACCCTCGAGACTTTGGCCCGGGAGTTGGCCGGCATCAGAACTGGCAAGGCCACGACCAACATTCTCGACGGTATCAAAGTAGAATACTATGGGACTCCGACTCCGTTGAAGCAAGTGGCATCCGTGACCGCTCCCGACCCCAAGATGCTGGTCGTCCAGCCCTGGGAGAAAAATCTGATTCCTGAGATCGTGAAGGCGATCCAGAAAGCCGACCTGGGCCTAAACCCGATTTCCGAGGCCGGCGTTATCAGGCTTCCGATTCCGCCGCTGACCGAGGAGAGGCGCAAGGAGATGGTCAAGCTGGTCAAGAAATTCGGCGAGGACGCCAAGGTAGCGGTGAGGAATGTCAGACGTGATTCAATCGAGGCTCTCAAAAAGGCCGAGAAAGAAGGCAAGATCACCGAAGATGAGCTTCACCAGGGCCAAAAGCATCTTCAGGATGCTACCGATAGCCATATTAACAAGATTGACAGGATGATCGATGCTAAGGACGCCGAGGTGATGGAGGTTTGAAGAAAAAACCCTCCGCGCTAATAGAGGACCTGAAAAAGCAGGTCCTGGCCAGGGGAAAACTCCCGGTGCATGTCGCCATCATAATGGATGGCAACGGGCGCTGGGCGCAGAAAAGGGGACTGCCTCGTACCGCGGGTCATAGAGAGGGCGTCAAAGCCGTCAAGCGTATCGTGCGCGTGGCCGGCGATATAGGGCTTAAGTACTTGACCCTGTTCACATTTTCTACGGAAAATTGGAAACGTCCCAAGAGCGAGGTCAGCGCCCTCATGAAGCTTTTAGGGGAAACCACCAAGCGCGAACTCTCGGAGCTTTTGCAGAATAATGTCAGGCTCATCGCAACCGGCAACATAGAAGGGCTTCCCGACCTCAGGCGGGAGATATTAAAGGATGCCATCAAGACAACCACTAACAACACCGGTTTGGTGTTGAATCTCGCCCTGAACTATTCCGGCCGCAACGAGATAATCCTGGCCGTAAGACAGATCGGGCGCGAAATAGCCGAGGGTAAGATAGACCCGGCCGGCATCGATGATAGTCTATTCGCCTCGTATCTGCAGACAAATGGTCTCCCCGAACCGGACCTGCTGATAAGGACATCGGGCGAAATGCGAATTTCAAACTTCCTGCTCTGGCAGACCGCCTATACCGAGCTTTACGTAACCAACATTCTCTGGCCAGATTTTTCGGAGGACGATTTTCTACATGCCATCCTCGATTTCCAAAGCCGAGAGCGACGTTTCGGGACCATCTCCCCGTCCTGAGGTCGCATTGCCCTTTTTTTCGGCTAATCTTTCCAGAAGACTATTAGTAGCGTTAATTGGTATTCCGGCGCTTGTCTTTATCTCTTACAAGGGCGGATACTGGCTTTATGCTTTCTGTATCCTTGTGGCAGTGCTGGGCAGTTGGGAATTGGCGGCGATGCTTTTGGCCAAGAATGTCAGGGTCGGGAAGCGCCTGGCCACGCTATTGGCGATTGTGCTGGTATCGATGTTTCAATTCAGCAAATTCGGCCAGCTTGGGCTGTTTGTCATCTTCATCTTATTTATGCTGGCGGCTGTCCTGAAACTTATCGAAACCGGGGTAGTGAATTATACATCGCGGCTGGCCATGGCGATCCTAACTGCCATCTACCCGGGATTCTTCGTCTCGTTTTCAATTTTAATTCATCGTGAATTTGCCCCGACAGGCTGGGTTTTCCTGTTGTTCATTTTCGCCAACACCTGGCTGGCTGACACATTCGCTTACGCTTTTGGGCGATGGCTGGGGAAAAGAAAACTTGCCCCGACCATATCGCCCGCCAAGACCCGGGTCGGCCTAATAGCCTCATTTCCCGGAGGATTGATAGCGGCATACATGGCAAAACCATTCCTGCCGAATTGGTCGATCGGCAGCCTGATAGCGCTTTCGATAATCGCGACCGCCTTCGGTCAAATCGGTGACCTGGTGGAATCGGCAATTAAACGCGATTGCGGTGTTAAGGACTCATCGAGCCTGATACCCGGACATGGCGGCGTACTGGACCGCTTCGACTCCTTTGTAATCGCATTGCCTGCAATTTACTTTGCGGTGCGCCTGTTTAGCTGATGTCAGCCGCGACATCTGATAATATCAAGCCAAGAGCCAACATAGCCGATTACTTTTTCTTTTTGAGGCCCATGCTGCATCCTCCGGTATGGACAATTGTCATTTTGGGGTTTTTTCGAATATCGGATAACTACTCTTTCAAATTAGGGCTGCTTATGCTGACGTCGTCAGCGGCCGCCTCCTGGGCATTTATCTTAAACCAACTTAGCGACATTGAATCGGATCGACTCAACCGCAAGTTGTTTTTTCTACCGCAAAATATTATTACCCCTGCGGCGGCCAAAATATTGGCGGCAGGCATGTTAATTTCAACTATATCTGGTGGTTTCGCCCTCGGCCCGGAAATAGGGCTGCTTTTTGTGTTTGGCCTTCTTCTTGGCTTTGCTTATTCCGTTAAGCCCTTTGACTGGCGGGCTCGCCCGCTAGCCGGTTTTCTGAGCAACGCTGTCGCTCACGGTACGCTTCCATTTGCCGCGGGATATATTGTGGCCGGGGGAGAACCCCTGGCCGGTTTAATGAGATCCATTCCTTATTTCCTCGCAGTCGGTGGGGTATTTATCGCCACGACCATACCCGATTATGAAGGAGACAGAAAATCCGGCAAAGTGACCCCGGCAGTCAGGCTGGGGATGAATATGGCCTCGGCCTTAATGACGCTCTGCACGATCTTGGCGATAATCTCCGCCTGGCTTTTTCATGACACGGCATTGGCGATTTCGGGCCTGACTTCGTTGCCTTTTTACTTTCTCAATTGGGTGAAAACATCGGCTCGAAATTCCGCCCTTGCCGCCAAGATATCGATCTTATTCCTGTCCCTGGCGGCCGGGTGGTATTTTCGCCCATACCTCCTGATTATGCTGATTCTCATTCTGCTGACGCGCATTTATTATAAATGGCGTTTCAAAATGACATATCCCACGCTTGCCTAATTTCGGCATTTATAAAGTCGATAAGGTAAGTGATATGGGACGTGCACCATGTTTAGCCATTGGAGCTTTGATTTTTCTTTCGGCTTGCGGGGGCCCGGTCAGGCAGGATGCGCCAATTCCCGAACCCCTGCCGAAAGAGATCGTAAAGAAGCTTGTCACCGAGGCCAAGAGCCATATCGGCGAGCCTTATAGGTTTGGGGGCACCACCGGCCGGGGCTGGGACTGCTCCGGCTTTGTCCGCACCATGTATTTGCGGGCCATGGGGGCCAGGCTTCCCAGGTCGGCCAGGGAGATGTACGAGAGATGTCGGCCGATCCCGTATTTCAAGAAGAGAGAGGGCGACCTGGTATTTTTCCAGATAAGATCCCAGAAGCCTTCGCATGTTGGAATTCTCATCAAAAATAATAAATTCATACACGTATCGATTTCGGAGGGCGTGATAGTCTCTTCGCTCGAAGATGAATATTACAGGAAATATATCCTCGGTATCAGGCGCCTGACTCCGGATCTGGTCGCCATCTCTCGCTGAATCCCCGTTTTCCCGAATTCACTTGAAATTATAGCCGTTATCTCATAAATATTCTCGGCATTGCCGGGTATATTCATCGTATTCATATATTGTGAATGAAACCACGGAGGAAACCATGATCGTAACCACAACTCCCAATGTCGAAAGCAGGAACATCCGGGAATATAAGGGAATCGTGACCGGCGAGGCCATCATGGGCGCCAACATATTTCGCGATTTCTTCGCCTCCATCACCGATATAGTCGGCGGCCGCTCGGCAGCCTATGAAAAGGAGCTGTCCAAGGCCCGGACTGTCGCGTTCGACGAAATGACGCAGAAGGCGCGCGAGCTCGGCTGCGACGCGATAGTCGGGGTTGACCTTGACTACGAGGTTATTCGAGATGGAATGCTGATGGTCACCGTCTCGGGCACGGCGGTCAGCCTGGGCTGATTTTATTGCCTTGATAATATCGTAGCTGCGTGATACAATCGTGGATGGAACAGTCATTCTGGAAACTATCATCGAAAAATATTAAAGGAGAACTGACGTGGCCGAATATCATAATTGCCCAAATTGCGGCCAGCCCATCGGCGCCGACGACAGGTTTTGCAGCAATTGCGGCCAGCCTTTGGAGCGCAGGCCCTTGGAAGAACCCATACCCTCGTCGCCGCCGACCCCTCCTCAGCCGCCACAACCTCCTCCGCCAGCCGCAGAAGTACTCAGGTATGTGCCCTGGGAGGATCGGCAGAAGGTGGGCTTTTTCAAGGCCCTCTGGGAAACCTGGAAAGAATCGGTATTCTACCCCAACCGGTTCTTTTCTCGCGCGCCTTATAGCGGCGGCCTGGCAAGCCCCATGCTATACGCCGTAATCGTGGTCTGGGTCAGCTATGCCATCAACCAGTTGACCGGATTGCTTTTGTCAAGTTTCACGATCGGCTTTATAGCCAATATGATACATGACGAACAACTCCTTGAAAGCCTCGGGCTGCTCGGCGGGCTTGGTTTCCTGCAGGTCCTTGGAATCCTGGTGTTGCTGCCATTCATGATTATTGCGGCATTATTCATCGGAAGCGGCATCTATCACCTGATCTTGATGATTTTCGGATGGAATAAACGCAATTTCGAGGCCACATTCCGGGCGATTTCCTACGGTGTTGGGCCTCTTATATTCATGATCGTGCCGGCATGCGGCTCATTGATCGGTTATGTCTGGGTTCTGGTCTTAACAATACTCGGCATAAAGCATCTGCAGAAGACAACCGGGGGCCAGGCCTCCTTTGTGGTATTGCTGCCACTGATTTTATGCTGTTGTCTGATAGCTCTGCTGGCGGCCTTTTTCGGCGCCGCTATTATGGCGCTCATCCAAGGCGCGATGAGCGGAGGATATTATTACGATTAGGTTTCCAGATACCTAATTGTAAGATGGTCTAAGCAACGGCAGAATTGGATTTCGGATTTCAGCGCAGGGGCGTGTTTTAATGCGCCCCTGCATCGTTTGAAATTGAAAATATGCTTATTCGAACTGAACAGGGCCGGCCCAAATCGCCTATACATCTGATCTGGGGCGGCATCGCCATCGCCGGAATCGCTTTAGTCGGCCTTCTGAAAAATCACCTGGAGCTGCTTCCGGCCTGCGTCTTCAAAAAGGCAACCGGCATTGCCTGCCTGACATGCGGCGCAACCAGGTCGGTGACAGCACTTTCGGATTTTCGATTAGCCGATTCGTTCCTGTTTAACCCCTTGGCGATGTTGTTTCTGGTCGGCCTCATCGCATTCTCGTTCCTGGTCGGATTCGGCCTCATCTTTGGAAGAAGGCTCGAAATCAGGATGACAGCGAGGGAATCATGGATTATCCGCAGTACGGTCATCGGCGCCGTAGTTGCCAACTGGATTTACCTGATAAGTCATTTGGCATAAGCGGCCGGATTCTCGGGGGTTGATATTTGAGCGCCCATTTATTATCATAATCGATAATTCTAATTTTCTACGACTTGAGGAACAGCAGCTAATGTCTTTCAGAAAAATCTTTATCTCCGGAGTAATACAGGGATCCTCGAGGGATAAAGGGATTCACTCCCAGGAATATCGGGTACAATTGAGGGAGATACTCAAGAGAGCCTACCCCCAGGCGGAAATATGCGATCCGTTCGACGGCCACGAGAACTCGGTCGATTACGACGACGAGACCGGCAGAAGGACTTTCTACGGCCATCTCGAGCATGTCAGAAGCTCCGATCTGTTAATAGCCTATCTTCCGCATGCCTCACTGGGAACCGCCATCGAGATTTGGGAGTCTCATAAGAATAAGATTCCGGTCTGGACGATTTCACCCATGAAGACGAACTGGGTGATCAGGTTTTGTTCGGACAGGGTTTTCGAGGATATCGAAGCTTTTTCAGAGTATCTGAAAAATGAATCCATCGAGGAAATTCAATAATGCCAACATACGAATACAGATGCCGCGATTGCGGAGAGAAATTCGACGAGTTTCAGAAGATATCCGATCCGCCATTGGCCAAATGTCCGTTCTGCGGCGGGGATGTCGACAGGCTTATATCGGGCGGGTTAGGAGTGCTTTTCAAGGGCTCCGGATTCTACCTTACCGATTACAGATCCGAAAGCTATAAGAGGGCCGCCGAAAAGGACAAATCCGGCGAATTTTCATCGAAAGTGTCGCCCTCTGCCGAAAAATCGGCTGAGTCGGAAAAGGCCTCAGCCAAAGATAATAAGAGTATCCACAAGAAAGATTAAGTTTTTATAGTGTGATTCTGTTGGTCTATCATCTGCCCGGCCAACTGCCCGCATGCGCCCTTTATATCGACCCCGCGGCTTTCTCTTACGGTTACGGCGTATACCCGCGGATTGAGATATCCCTGGAATCGTAATACATCCTTTTCGCGCGGACGTTCGAAGGGGAGACCATCGACAGGATTATACCTCATCAGATTGATCTTGCAGGGGATCCCGTGAATGATCTTCACCAGCTTTTTGGCATCGGTGATAGAATCGTTGATTCCCCCCAACAGAAGATACTCGAACGAGATTCGCCTTCTGGTAAGCTCTGTATACCGCTTGGCCTGGGCCATGATTTCCGACAGCGGATTTTTCTTGGCCACCGGCATTATTCCTTGACGGGTACTCTCATCGGCCGAATGAAGAGACAGCGCCAGGCCGAGCTTGTTGGCGGCGACCACGAATTTTTTCATCCCCCTGACAATGCCGACGGTCGAAATGGTGATCTTCTTTTGCGACAGCGCCGGGCCATAATCATCATTGAGTATGCGGCAGGCTTTGAGGACATTATCGAGGTTAAGCATCGGTTCTCCCATGCCCATGAAAACGACATTGGATATCCGCCGCCTGGAAACTCTCTGGGCATGAATGAACTGATCGACTATTTCGCCGGCCTTCAGATTCCGCTTGTAACCCAGATTCCCGGTGGCGCAAAAAGCGCATTTGGCCGGACACCCTGCCTGGCTCGAGACACACAATGTTACCCTGTCGGCTTCCGGGATAAGAACAGATTCGATGTGGGGGCCGTCCGCGAGCCTGAATAGGAACTTCGTCGAACCATCGACAGACTCAAGCATTTGGACCCGCTCCAATTCGGAGATCATGGCCGCCTCGGAAAGCTTCTGGCGGAGACCCTTTGAAATATCGCTCATCGGGCTAAAATCCCGAGCCCACTCCTGATATATCCAGCGGAATATCTGTTTACCGCGGAATCGGTCCAGCCCGAGGCTTTGGACGAACGCCTCGACCTCGGTTCTGCCCATCCCCTTTAAATCGACCCTTTCCATGATCGCGAAATTTAACCGTCGCCGACACATTTTCAAAATGATTTGTCTTGACGTTAACTGTTGCTCTTCCTAAGCTTTAGTTGTTATGAGAGTTGCATTTATTCAATTTAACCCGGAGTTCGGACAAGTTAAGCAAAACATCGCCAGGGCCAGGAGCTTGATCGCCAGGGAAAAGGCGGAGCTTTATGTATTGCCGGAGCTCTGTTTTTCAGGTTATACCTTCATTTCGAAAGAGGAGGCCTTCTCTTTATCTGAGCCGGCCGATGACGGGTTCGCAATCAACGAAATGAAGAGTATATCTGCCGAACTCGAAGCCGCTATTGTGTTTGGTTTCCCGGAACGCTCGGGCGATGATCTGTTCAATTCTTGCGCATTAATCAGGCCAGATGGCTCACTTCGGATCTACAGGAAAATTCACCTTTTTATGCACGAGAAGGAATGGTTTAAACCTGGAGATAAACCCTTTGAAATACATAAACTTAATGGATGTCAAATTGGCATGATGATTTGTTTTGATTGGCGATTCCCGGAGGCCGCCAGAACGCTGGCTTTGGCTGGCGCCCATTTGCTGTGTCATCCGGCCAATCTGGTGATGCCACATTGCCAAACGGCCATGATCACCAGGTCCCTTGAAAATGGGATTTTCTCTATCACGGCAAACAGATATGGACACGAGAAAAGGGGAGCATACGAAAACATCTTTACCGGCCGAAGCCAGATAGTGGGTCCACGAGGGGAAGTGCTGGTTTCTGCATCCAGCGGTAAAGATGAGATTGGTGTTGCCGATATTAATTATAGAGAAAGCGAGGATAAGGCGATTAGTCTTCAAAATAACCTCTGGGCTGACCGTCGGCCCGAATTCTATCATAGAGAAAACTATGGCGAGAAAAGGTCATAAGATACTGGTAATCGATGATGATCCGGAAATAACCGACATCATCAAATCGTTTCTGACAAACGCGGGGTATGATGTTTTGGTCGAGAATTCGTCCGTGATCGGTATCGAAAAGGCCAAATCATTCAGGCCGGATCTGGTCCTGCTGGACATCATGATGCCTGTCATGGATGGCTACGAGGTCTGCAGCAGCATCAAGAAAGACATTTCGTTGTGCACCGTGCCGATTCTATTCTTGACCGGCAAAGAGGCGGGTGAGGATGCCGGTATGAGTTTCAAGGCGGGCGCCGATCTTTTTATCAAAAAGCCATTCTCGTGTGAACGGCTCCTGCAGATGGTGAAAATGGTGCTGATCTCGGTAGCCAAGTAATGCCTTCTCCATTCGTCTTGCCGCGGGTCCCGAAGGACTCGCGGTTTTTTATTTGACCCTTTGTGTCAATATTGCATATAATGCCGCATTATGAAATTTTGCAGACTGATGGCATTGTCGGTGCTGGCCATGACAGCCACGGTTTACGGCTCGCTGCCGCAACCTCTGGGATTCGTTTCAGATTATGTGGGATTGTTAGGCAGCCAGGAGGTTGATCGTATCACGCAGGCGGTGATGGCTATCGAGGCCAGCACGGGGGCCGAGATTGCTGTCATCATACAGGACACTCTCGGTGAATACGCCACTGTCGAAGAGACGGCGCTGGCCTACCTTTCAGAGTGGAAAATCGGGAAAAAGGGGACCGACAACGGGCTGGTCCTGTTAGTTGTGGTTGATCGATCTCGTCAACACGGGCAGTACAGATTTGAAACCGGGCGCGGGCTGGAGGGCGAATTACCCGATGGCCGCCTGGGCCAGATAGGTCGCGAGGACCTGGTGCCCTATTTCAGGCAGGGCGACTACGGCGGTGGGATTCTATCAGCGGTGGTCAGTATAGGCGAGGTTCTGGGGGCGGACATGAGCGCCTCCAGGCCCCAGAGGCGCCGGAGCAACGGTTTTCCAACTCTGGGGATAATCATCGCGGTTTTCATACTGTTCATGATATTTGGGGGCGCCGGAAGAGGGGGACGCCGGGGATTCAGCGGCGGTACGGGCGGCTCCGACCTTTTATGGCTTATGCTCCTGGGAGGCATGGGGGGACGGCGGCGCGGCGGTGGATTCGGCGGAGGCGGTTTCGGAGGGGGCGGAGGTTTCGGCGGTGGATTCGGCGGCTTTGGCGGCGGCGGAGGCGGCGCCGGCGGTGGAGCCAGCGGCAGTTGGTAAGGGAACATTTTATGGTGCGTCGCACTATAAGATATTATGAGGCTGATCAAGCGCCATAAGAATCGCAGGCTTTACGATTCCGAGCTTAAGAAGACTATAACTTTATCTGATATCAAATCATATATATTAAAAGATATCGACCTCAGGGTCGTAGATCACGTTAGCGGACGTGATATCACAATCCCGGTGCTGTCGCAAATCATCGGCACAAGCCGGGCCGATTTCAAGCGCTCGGGCGTGAAAGTGATAAACATGATCATCAGAAAGGGAGGAGTAGACATCATGGATATGTTCAAGAAGTTGGCTCTGGCCTCGATAGGCGCCGCTAATCTGACCGCCGAGAAGCTGGAAGAGATGTTCGACGAGTTAGTGAAAAAGGGCGAGATGTCCGAGGACGAAAGATCGCGGGCAATCAAGGAATTCCTGGAAAAGACGGCCGAGTCGTCCGAAAAGGCGCGCAAGTGGACCGAGGATGCTTTTAAGAATATGTCGGCGAAATTCTCATCGAAATACAACGAGCAGATCGCCCAGCTTTCCGGCAGGATTGAGCAGCTCAACGTACGCCTGAATGAACTCGAGAAGAAGATCGAGGGCAAGTCCCCATCTCAATAAGCAGCATAATAAAGGCCCCCTTCATTTTCTCGATCGAAACCCGCCAATCGACGCGCGGGCCCTGGTCGAGGTACGGCAAAAACGATTGACTCGATATCGTTGCCTCTCATATACTCACAATCGGCATTTATTGCATGAAGGGGATATCGTGGTTGAGAAGGAGTTGGCATGGCAATCAGACGCCCTGGCACAACTATCCGAAATATAAAACGTTACCGCGAGATAATAACCGTATTGATGAAATACGGATTCGGTGAGATAATTGGACGTCTGAACCTATATACCGCTTATCGGATCAGCCGCAAGATATTTCGCAGGATTCCCGCGCCCGAGACATCCTACGCAGTCAGAATCAGATTGGCGCTGGAGGAGTTGGGGCCGACATTCGTGAAGCTCGGCCAGGTGCTTTCCATGCGCCCGTTCATGATCCCCGCCGAGTTGGCGGTGGAGCTGAGCAAGCTTCAGGATGAGGTTGCCCCGGTGGCCTCCGATGTTGCTATCAGGGCGATCGAAGATAATCTCGGGCAGAGCATTCCCGAGGTCTTTATGTCGCTCGAGCCCTTGCCGGTGGCATCGGCATCTCTGTCGCAGGTCCACCACGCCGTTCTGCGCGACGGTACCGCTGTGGTGGTCAAGATTCAGCGCCCCAATATCAAAAAGATCATCGATTCCGACCTGATTATTTTGCGCGAGCTCGCCGGTCTGTTGGTGAAATATGTCCCCGAAAGCCATCAATATGACCCGATTGGAATTGTCGACGAGCTGGCCAAGGCCACCCGTAAGGAGATCAATTTCCTGCTCGAGGCCAGAAATATCGAAACTTTCAAACGCAATTTCGAGAACGACCCTCGTATATATGTTCCCGGAGTATATTGGAAATTCACCACCCGTCATATGATCGTGATGGATCGTGTCGATGGTATCAAGATTTCCGATATCGAAAAGCTGATCAATTCCGGTATCGATACGGCCGAGGTTTGCAGGGTCGGCGGTGACATGGTTTTCAAGATGGTTTTCGAGCACGGCTTCTTTCATGCCGATCCTCATCCCGGAAACCTTTTCGTTACCAGGTCCGGCCTCATCGCGCCGGTCGATTATGGCATGATGGGGGTGCTGTCGGCCACGCAACTGAACCAACTGGCCAATATCCTGGCGGCGGTGGTCTCCAACGATCCTGCGATGGTGGTCTACGCTTTCATTAAAGCCAGGGTCCTGCCCGACGATGCCAACCTGTCATCGATTGAAGCCGACTTGAATGAGATTATCACCCGATATCACAAGATTCCGTTGGCCCAGATTGACATGGGCACGGTCGCCGATGAGTTTTTCGACGTTATCCGCAGGCATCAGATAAGGATGCAATCGGAATTCATGACATTTGCCAAGGCCCTGATCACGTATGAGGAGGTGGCCCGGACGCTCGACCCAAACTACGATTTTATAAAGAGCGCCGAGCCATATGTAAGAAAACTGGCTGTCAAGAGATTCAAGCCATCCAGGATTAAGCGCGATATCCAGATAGCCCTGACCGAAATGCACGATTTGATGGTGAAACTCCCGCTGGAGGTCGATGAGTTCTTGTCGAAGATCAACAAGGGGAAAATAAAAGTCGGCCTCGAGGTGCAGGGACTGGAGAAATTAATCCTGGAGCTGGACAAATCATCGAACCGCCTGTCATTCGCGCTGATCATCGCCTCCATAATAGTTGGATCATCGCTGATCATGACCTTGGATGTGGGGCTGAAAATATACGGCTTGCCGGCCCTGGGCTTGTTGGGATATATCTTCGCCGGAATCCTGGGAATGGGGCTGGCCTTATCGATCTTACGTTCGGGGAAATTATAGGTTTATCCCGGGCGCCGCAAACTCGAATCCTCTTGACTGGTAACAGCAGTTAGGATATTTTCACCGGGGTACTGTGATTATGTCTTTTGCTAATTTAAGCGATAGAGAAAAGCTGATCTTGAAGGTCTTGATCGACCATTATATCGGCTCGGCTGAACCGGTCAGTTCCGCGATCCTGGCTCAGAAGTATGGCCTCGACCTTTCATCGGCCACCATCCGAAACACCATCAAGGACCTGGAGGGAATGGAGCTGGTCATGCAGCCGCACACCTCAGCCGGCCGGATACCGACAACGCTGGGATACCGGCTCTATGTCGATTATCTGTTGCGGCCGGAAAGGCTGAGCAAGACCGATAAGGAAAAAATCGAGAAGAATATCGCCGTGGAATACGTCGGTATCGATCAAATCCTCGAGCAGACATCGAGGGTGCTTGGCGACGTCTCCAGGCAGCTTGGTGTCGCCATTTCTCCGCGTTTCGAATCGGGTATCCTGACTCGGCTGGAGCTGGTTCCCGTGGCCGAAAGGCGGGTCCTGGTGGTTCTTGTCATGAAATCGGGGCTGGCTCGCACCGTGCTTCTCGAGGTCGAGAGCGAGCTTCAGGACCGGGGCCTTTATGAAACCGCCGCGATCCTAAACGAGCGGCTATGTGGGCTCTCGATCGGTGAAATAAAAAGCACTTTGAAAGAGAGGTTGGCGACACCGACTCTGGGCGACCCCCGCCTTATAAAGATGTTCATTGAGTCATCGGATGAGCTTCTGCGATTCTCGGATGATATCGAGGTGCATCTGGGAGGCACAAAGCATATATTGAGCCAGCCCGAGTTCAAGAATCCGGCCAGAATCCGCGACCTGATTGATTTGATCGAGGAGCGGCAGGCGGTCTATGAATTGATGTCGAGGGCCGGCATGGAGGAGGGAATCTCCGTCACCATCGGCGTAGGTGGAATGAGGGGAGGGGCCAGGAAAGGTGACGGCACAGAGGAGTTATCTCTCTTATCTTCTATTTACCAGGCGGGCCGTTTCAAGGGCACGATCGGTATCATCGGGCCGACGAGGATGCCGTATTCCAAGTTGCTCGGGATAGTCGATTATGCCGCCAAGCGGCTGTCCGAGGTATTATCAGAGTAGAGGCCTGGCTGGTTTCAGGCCGAAATCGAAAGATTCCATAATTTTCTCATGGGTGAGTGGAATGGGCAGAAACTTGCATCCCGCCGCCGAATTGGCGGCTTATAAGACGGGGTTGACAAGGGAGGTCAACCGGGTCGATCAGCAAGACAGATACCTTCGGCTGGCGGCCGAGTTCGATAATTACAAGAAGCGGACCGCGCGTCAATTCGCCGATTTGGTCAGGAGCGCCAATGAGGAGCTCATATTGGAAATTGTGGCGGTGCTGGATGATTTCGACCGCGCCCTGCAGACAATGAGTTCCGAAACGAGCGATAAGCAGTCGGCTGCGGCCGAGAGTGTTCTATCGGGCATGAGGCTCGTATACGACAAGCTGATGAACATGCTCAAAGGAAGAGGGGTCAGCCAGTTCGATTCTATCGAACAGCCTTTCGACCCCCAGTTTCATGATGCTGTCATGCAGATGCCGTCGGACAAGGAAGAGGGCACGGTCATCGGCGTCATTTCGCCGGGATATATCATGAACGAAAGGATTATCCGGCACGCCAAGGTAATTGTGGCTTCATCGAAATAGCAGATATATAGCATCATCACTTTTGCAGCTAAGGAAAGGAATTTTTAATGACCAAAGTTATTGCAGTGGTCAATCAAAAAGGGGGCGTGGGCAAAACCACCACCTGCGTGAACCTCGGGGCGGCGCTATCGCAGAAGAGGTTCAAGGTATTATTAATTGATCTCGATCCCATGGGCAGCCTTTCCGGTTGGCTTATCGACGAGCCATCCGAGAACGGCAACGGCTCCGGCGAGCTTCTGCGCGGGACTATCGGATTCATGGAGACGATAAAACACAGCGACGAACTGGGCGTCGATTTCATACCGGCCGGCAAGAGCCTGATGGATATTGTCCTGATGGAGAGCCTCGATCCATTCATCCTGGGAGAGAGGCTGGGCAGTTGGGTTGAGAGATACGATTTCGTTCTCATCGATTGCGCGCCATCGTCAAACGTATTAATAGCGAACGCCCTGCTGGCCTCGGATTCCATAATAATCCCAATACAGACCGAAACATTGCCTCTCAAGGGCGGGATCAAGTTCATTCAATGGCTCCGAGAGTTCAAGAACGAATATAATGTGAATGTCAATATACTCGGGGTATTGCCCTGCATGTTCGATTCGCGGACGAAGCTTTCTTTTGGCATACTCGATGCCATGAAGCAGAGCGAAAACCTCGGTCCGATGGTATTCAATACGGTCATACGCAAGAATATCAGATTGGCGGAGGCGCCCGGGGCCGGACGTTCGATTTTCAAATCGGCCTCAAAAAGCTTCGGGGCCAATGACTATGCCAGCATGGCGTTGGAGGTCGCGGAAAGATCCGGCATGCCGATTCCGGCGGATACCCCCGTGGAGATTGTTCCCGGAGCGGGCGCCGAGAGCGAAATCAATGTTGAAAACGTCGGTTCCGGGACGGATGACGCGGCACTGCAATCTTAGGGCGATTGCCGAAATCGGAATTCAAGCGGCCCCCAGCGCTTACCAGTATCGATAGATAATTGGAGAAGGAATATGAGAGTTGTCATAGAATACTGCGATGTCTGACATTACGATCCGCAGGCCGCCAGTTTGGCGAAGGCGATCGAAACGAAATTCAATGTCAAATCCCAGTTGATCAAGTCGGGAGGCGGGGTGTTCGAGGTTACCGTGGATGGAAAGAAGATATTCTCCAAGAAGCAGACCGGCAGATTCCCCGAGCATGAGGAAATACTGAACATCATCGGCGGAATTGACAAGAGGTAGTTTCCGGAATGGCCTTTGTCAATCGGGGCTGCGCCATGTATCATGCGATATCCCTTATCGAGAACGGCGAAATTAATTTTTGCCGCGGTTAACCTCATTTCTTGAATTTTCTCAAGCCATATCGTATTATGTGCAGCGTATCGGCCTTTCGGCGGATCATTATATAGAAAGGATGTAGATTGTTCACGTTAATGAAGCATGGTATCAGCATCTTGATATGGGTCGCAGTGGCCGCCCTTTTGATTCTGACGGGGAAAATCGTATATTTGGCATTCTGGGCCATTCTTGGAATAATCCTGCTCCTGATATGGCTGGGGCAGGTGGTCTATAAGATCGCATTCATGTTTAATCCGGCTTTTAAGCCGATAAAGATCATTGTCACATTTATCATAATAATCGCCGCCGGCCTGTTAGTTTACAAAATATTCATTCTGCCCACCTGGAACAGATGGGGATCGTCGGAGGAGGAATTGCGGGCGCATTACAAAGCCGACGATTTCTGCCCGGAGGCGGACCTTCGAATAGTGCGCACCGTCGAGATCAATGTGCCGCCGGAACAGATTTTCCGGTGGGTCAGGCAGATGCCCGAGACAGGGTCTTACAGCTGGGACCTGCTCGATTTCCGAAATAAGAAAAGTGTCGAACGGCTCATCAGCGACCTGCCCGATTTGAAGGAAGGCGACCGGTTTCTGATCGGCCAGGTCGTCGAGGTCAAGCGTAATAAGAGTATCACGTTCGATATCGGCAACGATCCCAGGTTTCCCAAGATGGGTGTCAACTGCATGTATGGCGGATATTATTTCAGGGAGATCGACGGCGACAAGACCCGGGTCAGCATGGTCATGAAGGTGGATTACCAGGGTATCTGGGGTTGGTTCTATTCGCAGGTGATTGTTGAGATCGGTGATTTCTTC
>MEWP01000161.1 GCA_001775395.1 candidate division Zixibacteria bacterium RBG_16_53_22
GACGTGATATCCCAAAATGCCGACAGACTTTTGAAATATTTTTGACGCGGGCGGCGTAATTAAAAACCCTCAACTTGCGTTTGATTTCCCGATTGGCCTTTACAGTCATGCCAACCTCCAGTTAATCCCATAGATTTAATCAAAAGTGTCGACTGCAGTCAGAAGTTCTATTATAGGAAATATGAATGATAGTATAAATGGTCCATTAGAACCAAAAATATCCTGCACATTGTCGAGTGGCTTTTCTCGATTCGAGGCCACCCTGGTGGGTCCCCCGGCATAGGGGGGGGTAAAGCCTTGTGGCCTATATTTACGTGGAGATTCAGCCTATCGCCTGTCTTGAAGCACTGCCTTGCTGGGGCAGAACAATAGACTGATGCCTTACTAATTGATCGTGGATGGGGGTTGAGTGAATTTTCCTTGGAAGATCGATCCATGAAATATCTGAAGGATTATTGGCATCATTCAGGTAAATAAGAATGAGAAAATCGAGTCAAATCATGCTGATATGGGGTCGTCGTTTATAAGACATGTTTTTTCGTAAAAAGGCATTCTTTTTCTATTGACATCTTTCCGATATGGGTTAACATGGTGGTGTTCACAGAGAGCCTTTGACTCTTCCAAAAGCAGGGCTTTGGCAGTCACGTAAGTCGTTGTCCCAAAACAAACAGCCACCGGGCGGGCTTGAACCGTCGACCTGCTGATTACGAATCAGCTGCTCTACCAACTGAGCTACGGTGGCCTGAAAACCTGTTTCGCTACCGAATCTAACCAGTTTTTATCCAATGTCAAGAGCATATAAGCCCTCATTTTTTCCAGCCCGAATACCGTCAAGCGCGGAGATGCCAACAAAAAGGCGCCGGGCAAGAACACCCGACGCCACATTTTCCCGACCGCCTCTCCCCTACCGCACTATCCCCAGCCAGTCGCCGAACAGGAAATAAAGCCGTCCGATTAGAAGCGACATACGCGACATGACCGTGTATCCAAACGAGGCGCCAAATGTTATCATCAGGAAATATATGCCGATCTTGGCGGCGCCGCCCAAAGCCCCCTTGTGCTCCTTCGAAAAATAAAAATACACCAGTCCGGTGAGTGTACCGACTATCAAGACCAGGTTACCCAGGTAGGCCGCGAAAAACTGGTCGGCAGTCATGCCAGCCGACGGCAGAGCGCGGATCCGCTCGATCGCGACCAGAGGAATGACCGTATTCTGAAGCTGGCTTAGGAAATTCGACTGAAAATACGTGATCATATAAAGTCCGGCGGTCGAGCCAACAACCACCGCCAGCGGCCAGCGGGATATCCATCCTATTTTCGACACCAGCCGGAGAAGCATCATGATAGCCAGGATTCCCGCCAGGACGTACCAGATACGGCCGTCCCAATGTCCCGAAAAGATATGCTGAAAGGCGCCATCGTTTTGCGAAAGCCCCAGCAACTTGGTGATACCGAGGTTATCGAAAAGTTTTGGCAGCAGGTTCTGGTAATAAAGGGAGACAAACCAGTATCCGGCGGAAATGCCCACGAACAGCGATTCGCAAAATTTGTATACCGGGTTGTCGCGATAGAGGAAGGAGACAATCCCGATCGTCAGAAGCGCCGCGATCCAGATCCCGAAAGTGTCCCAGAACATCAGGCCCGGCCCTCCTTCTTCCTCCCGCGAGTCATGAAATAGGCCAGGTTCCCGATCACTATGAACAGCACCACGAAGATATGCGCTGCCGTCTGGCTGACCATCGACATAGTGGCTTTGGCTCTCATGCCGGTGAGCTGCTCATATTCAGCCCCACCCTTCATGCCCCCCATCAGGCCGCTGAGTTGGCCGGTGTCGAGATACGGATAAACCTGCGGCGCCTGGACAGCGGTGTTTCCCGCACCACATGGCACATGGAAGCGGTCGACAGCGAACTGCACCCACTCCACCGTCCCCGGGTATCCCGCCGACCAATTGATGACCAGATCGAAATCAGAGAGCTTGTTCAAGCCGTTCATTATCGGAAATTGGTCTATCGGCCGCCCGTATCGAGCATCGTTGGCAAACGCCGCCCTGATCGATGATCCCATGCGCTGGATAACCAGCTCGTTTCCCGCCTGGAATCCAAGGTTTATAAAATCGATCCCGTAACGGATTGTATCGGGCCCGACTACAAGCAGGTCGCGGCCGAAATAAAGGGTGTCGCCGTTGTCGACCAGGAATCCCTCATCGACCTCGTTGATCCTGGTCAGGGCCTTATTGGCCTGCATCGGACCCTGAGGCCAGAGTCCCATGATTATGAATTTGATATGATTTTTTATTAGATGTCTGAATCCGGTCTCGGCCATTGGCTGAAGCTCCGGTTCGGAGCCGGGATCATAATCGAACGAGAGCAGTACCCTCGACCCCGAAGACAGGGCCTCGACACTATTATAAAACAGCCGCACTTCCTGGGTGACTGTGATATCGATCCTCAATCCCAAAAAGATCGGTATCGAAAGCGCCAGGAAAATGACGAGGAAGATGATGCGTCGATCGATGCGCAGCAGCGCCTGGAATAGCTTCTGTCCGAATGGTCCGTTGGACATATCAGTCGCCTCCCAGGTAGGTGCGCTCGATTCCCAGTATGATGCGAAGCGAGGTCGACACGATTCCAAGCGCGATACCGATCATGATTGCCCGTTGGCCGGCCACGTTGAAGTAGTTCATGATGATATTGGACAGATTCGCTATCCCCCACCCCTCCGGAAGAAATAAGACATTCGATATCCAATCGCCGAACGGCGTGCGCCCCAGCATGACCACAAAGGCCGCCAATAATAAAACTGTAGCCTGAGCATTGCGCGCCCGAAAGGCCCTGTACGACGCCGAGGCCACGAAGAAGGCCAGCAGGGCAAACATGGTAGCCATGAGCGGCGTGTAAATATTGATATAGAGCCAGTCAAACCTGGTGCCCGGCTCCTGGAAACTTCGGCCCCCCGAAAAGAAGAATCCGATTATGACAATCAGGAAAAACGACGCGATTGTGACCCCGGCATAAAACCTGTCCTTTTCGCGCTTATAAATTTTCTCGGCGGAAACGCGCATCAGGTTGAGGGCTCCCAGCCAGATGGCGGCCGCGGCAATGATCGAAAACCAATCGGAGAACATGTCGGCCAAAAATCCCATCGGATAATGCGGCACGAAGAACTGCACTACGAAAGTCAGTCCCACGATAGCGGTCAGTATTAATGGAATTTCCCGTTTCAAGCTCTCTCCTAATGAACCGTAAATATGCTGTTAACCTTGGCCACTAATTCGGGACTGGCAAAGGCCCCAAAAGTCACTATGGCGATAAATATCAGCGCCAGAGTCAAGAATACCAGCTTGCCACCGATATCCTGACCCTTGAGAGAACCAAGCAACTTAGGCTCGCGTGAGAGGTAAGCGGAGGCCGCGAATAGCTCTTCGCCTATGAGCGTATAATCGCAGGCGGCCACGAAGAATGGCAACTGGGCCGGCATGGCTGTGCCGGCTATTTGGATGGCACCGATGGAATTGCCCGTCTCGGCCAGAAGCAGAGATTCGGCGTAGAAGGCGCCCTGGTAGAAGATGGTGGCCGGCTTCTGGCGCACGACCATACCGTCGATACCGGCCGCGTAGCCAAATTGGTCATCGGTCAGGTAATAGACCATATCATCGCTGTAAAAATCGGGGCGACCGGCGTTAAGATATGCCTCTTTGACCACCTCTCGGGCAGTCACCATGACAAGGGAACGGGAGACCGGCACTTCGAGCTTTGTTTCGTATTCGGCGGTGAGCCTGGCCACCCGCGAGAGAATAGTCAGCCCGGCTATGGTCTGGACATTGTCCATATCCTGCGTGCCGGGGATATAGAAAACTTTCTTGCCCATTTCGGTGGCCCGGCCAACTGCCTCATCGACCGCCTCCAGCCCGGCAATTTTGCGGATGAACAACTCTCGCCCCGACTTGGCCCGGTTTATGAACCATAGAATCGTCCCCACCAATATGCCCAGCAGAACCAGCGATACCAATCGGCCGGTGTGGAACCACTGGCCGCCGGCCTTTACCGGCCCGGCCACGTTCGAGCGGGCGGTTTGCCCATCCCACTTGGCCTCGACATAGTAATAATATGCTGATTTGCGATCCATGTTGCTGCCATCGGCAAATGTCTTGACATGGCGTTCGAGATCGGATTCTCCGCCCGTGGCATCGCCGATGAGCGCGAATGGCCCGGTGATTTCCTTGGAGCGATAAATGTCATAGCCATTGAACTTGGCGCTCTTGGAGACATCATTGGGAGAGATTTTCCACTCCAGCGTGATAGAACTGCCGGCATCGTTGGGCGTATCGAAGGCGCGCAGTTGGGTCGGCGGAAATAGTATTTCCTGAAACTCTAACACGGCACCGGATTGCTCGGCAGATTCCGCGACTACCGGACCAACGACATTTGATTCGATCACCTTCCCATTGACCTCGGCGCCGATTTTGAAAAAATAGGCCTGCCCCACGGCCGCGGTAGTGTCTCTTAATTGCCTGGTCAATAAGGAAGGGCTCGGCAGCTTGAACTCGACCTGGGCGATTTCGGTGAATGGCCCGCCGACGTTTTCGGAGCGACTTATGGTGTAACGCGACAACGGCATCGATCCATCGTCATCGCCGGTGATTTTGAACCAATTAAGCGTGATCGAGCCGGCGGTATCGCCCGGGGTGCTTATAACGGACAGATCGTACGGCGGGAAAAACTCTGAGCCGGGTATGGTCCGCTCATGCGCCATCCACAACAAGAGCGGCATGACGACTATCAGGACAACCAGGAAAAGGAAACGCTGCATAATAAAAAATCCGCCATGGCGCCGGCGCCGTGGACGGTAGAATCCTCGGGTTCAGCTTTCTAAATTTCTCTCTTTCAAATTCATTTTTCCCGATAAAATCTGCGCCTGTAGACTTTCAGCGAATCGAGACTGTAGGGTATATGCCACCAGAGCGTCGACATGTCAAGCGAAAATATCCCCCCACGATCCATGGGAATTACATCCGGGCCAAGGATTTATTCCCTAAAGGGACTTTGGGCGGCGTTATCGCCGTACGATGAGAATGAAATCGCGGGATACTTTTCGAAGCTCATAATCGGCGCATCCGGACCCAGCTAACAGACGCCGGATCTTGCCTTTCGAATAAAAGCGAACGGGGCATTTATTCAGGGCCAGGCGGATCTTGCGTATCGGTGTCATAGGATGCCAGATTTTCGGGAATGAGACATATAGGAACCGGTCGCAAAGCCCCAGCATCTTTTCAAGATGTGGCCGGGGTGTCAGGATATAATCGAAATATCCGATTGCAAATACAACATTGAACTTGCGGCCGGGCTCATAATCGGCGAAATCGGCCTGCAGGAATTCGACCCGCTTTTCCATGCCGAGGTCCCTGGCCATTGTGCGGGCCGCGTCCACAGCGCCGGAGGCCGCATCCAGCCCGATCACGTCCACCGCGCCTCGCCTGACCGATTCGAACATATATCGCCCCGTGCCACACCCGATATCGAGCACGGAACGGCCCGACATATCGCCCAGCAGATTGAAAGCCAACCTGAAACGCTCGTGCACGGAGGCCCGCAATGTCCTGTCGAGCCAGGCCCGCAGTCCGTTTGCCTGTTGGGCCCTATAGATGTTATCGAAATCAGCGATACGGCGATGAAAGTAATCGATTGCCCCCGGATTTTTCCGGTCTCTGGGTGGTTGTGATGTCATGGCGGCGGGAATTTAAGCAATTCTCATCCATAAGGCAAATACTTAGCTATTGATCTATTCTTGCGCCAGTTTGCCGTTGAGCCTGATTCCGTCTTGACACGTACATGATTCTCTGGTTCTATGCGAGTCGGAGCTTGTCCGGCAATCGACGGGCTTGCTCTGACCGCAGATCATCCATAGAGGCTTGGCATGTCATGACCCAGATTAATGACAAAGACGCCTTATTTGTCGAAATGCATAATATGGCATTATGTATTGGCGTGTAGTGGTTCAACATGTTGAACCACTACATAGTCAGAAATAACGCCCGCATTTGCCATCATTTTCATTTGTCAACAACCTGTGCTCCAGGCTTTAGGGTATGATACCACGAATGATCAGCATTTTGTAAGTCGCCTAAATTTCCGGCGCGGGCATGTTATATTGCCCCCATTCATCTCTGGATGGCCCGTAGATGCCCGGCACCGCCAGCCCGGCCTGTCGCATCAACACCGTCATCTGGGCCCGGTGATGGATTTGGTGGCTGATTAGTGCGGCCAGTGTCGAACCACGTTTCCAATTCTCACCATACATATTATCCTCGATCCCGAGCGACTCGTCGGTCCAGTTCCTGGTGACTTGCTCTAAGAGCGATGCCGCGGCCATGTCATAGGCTTTCTTGATAGCGCTGGCGCTGGTTGGCACCGGCTCCTTCTCGCCGGGGCCGTCCACTTTGAGGCCGGTGCGGCCAGCCATCTCGGGTATTGTCTGAGTGAGATGCCAGGCCATCCGGCCAAGCGTGCGATGGTCTTTGGCGACGCTCTGCTTTAATGAGGCGTCGCTCAATGCGCCGAAAATCTTGCCGGTGCTTTCCATTTCGTATTTCCAGGCGCCTTTAAAGTGCTCAATCGAGGTAAACATCGGATGCTCCTTTTGCGAAAATCCTATTTCATCACATCACTCATATTGCCAGCAATTTACACTTAACATCAATTCCAATCCACAAAAAAACCGCCCGATTTTCACCGGGCGGGATATTGATCACTAATATTGACGAAGCATCAGCCTCCGACTTTATTCTCGGCGGCCTTTTTGAGCTTATCGTTGGCGAAAATGGCTATCTCGACACGCCTGTTCTGGGTGCGGCCGTCGATCGTTTCGTTGTCGGCGATCGGCTGGTCCTCGCCGTATCCCATGCTCCTGAAGCGGATCGGGCTGACATTCTGGCCCTCAAGGTAATTGGCCACCGACTGGGCCCTGCGTATGGAGAGGTCCATATTGTGCTCGTTGGAGCCGGTGTTATCGGTGTGCCCCTCTATCAGAACCTCGGTGTCGGAATATTTGTTGAGGATAGCGGCGAGCTTGGTCAGGTTCTCCTGGGCCGCCGGCTGCAATGTCGATTTGTCGATATCGAATAGGATACCGGAAGCAAACGTGATTTTGATGCCCTCGCCGACACGCTCGATGCGGGCGCCCTCGAGATCGGCCTCCATCTCCGCCGCCTGATCATCCATATAGTCGCCGATATAAGCGCCGGCCGCGCCGCCCACCGCGGCTCCGAGTATGGCGCCGACAGCCGTGTTTCCGGCCTTGTTGCCGATCACGCCGCCGATGACCCCGCCGGCGGCCGCGCCGATTATGGCGCCCTTATCGCGCCGTTTCATGGATGAACATCCAAACATGCTTACTGCAAACGCAGCGATAATGAAAATGACGAATACTTTTTTCATCTAACCTCCTCTTTTCCCTCTTTCTCGCCTTTATTTCGGATATCTTGATGCCAAGGTAATTCAAGATGAGGGCAAATGTGGATAGAAGTCAAGGGAAAATTCATCAGGAGTTTCCCTGAAAAATTCCACAGATTTGATTGAGGTGGAATTCAGCGCGCCGCCCTTGTTGTGTCGGGTCGTAGGCCAAATGGCCGTGACCCGACACGCACTTGCCCTCTGAGACAGCAGGTTCACGGTCAAATGACCTACGAACCTGCTGAACCCCTACAAGAAAGAAAACACCATAGAGATTCCCCGATTTTTTCAAAAACCATCATTTCCAGAATCGTAAAAAGCTAATCCTATGAAAATATTATAGTTCGAGGAAATTACACCGGATTGCCGGGGAAAGCCCCGAAAATTCATTAAACGGCATCGTAGAAATAAGACGGAATTCTCACCAGCCCGAAAGCGATTCCAGGTTCTTGTTCAGCCGCTCGATACTGCCCTCGACCTGCTTCTGTTTTTCCTTCTCGGCGTCGATAACGTCGGCCGGCGCCCTCTCCAGAAAATCGACATTGGCCAGCTTCTTCTTGATTCGATCCAGGTACTTGGTCTGTTCGCCGAGCTCTTTTCCCAGACGGCTCCGCTCGCCGTCGAGATCGATCAACTCGGCCAGCGGAATGAATATCTCGCCGCTGGGCACAACGCTCGATGCCGATAGGGGCGGCTTCTTGATGCCGGTGCCAACCTCCAGATGATTTATACGCCCGAGGTTGAGAAGTTGAGGCTGCTGTTCTTTCAGGATTTCGGCCGTGCGGTCGTCACCGGTCCGAATGAAGACATCGGCCTTCTTGCCGGGGGGTATATCCATCTCGGCCC
>MEWP01000162.1 GCA_001775395.1 candidate division Zixibacteria bacterium RBG_16_53_22
TTATGGCCCATTTTAAGCGCAACGCGCATGTTCTCGCCGAGCGCGCCAAACGTGGCAGCAATTTGCGCGAGGTCATCGTGCGTGAATTCCATCCCGTTCCATTTACCAACTGCAAATATTTCAGCGTCGAGTTCCATGTGACCCCCTATTGGATAGTCTGGTGACACGTTTTGCACAATGAATAAGGCCTCACGAAGAGCGCTTCCGGGTTGTTCCACACGGTTCCAATCACCCCATCTGTCCCCTGGCCATCTAGACTACACGTCCCGATGCGCCCATCTGACCAAGCTATCGCCATACCTTCATTCTGCCACATACAGGGTGCTGACCCGGCAGAGTTGTGCCAGTCCACCTGTCCTGCCCAATCAATCGCCGCGATAGCGGGGTCTGCGCTCACACCGGCGAGTATGCCACGCGCGCGTAATAATTCGACAGCAGGGCCAGCTTTCTCTGGCCGGTGTAGACTTACCCATGTTCGTACTCGCGCCTCCGCGATTACGTCCGCCATTTCTGCTGTAAGCCCGACGCCATTAATCGCACAGGTTAAATCAATGTCAGGCAGCAGCAAACGAGCACGGCGTATATATTCAATAAAATTGGGGTGCATTGTACTCTCCCCAATGCCGTGTACGCTCAATTCATATTGCGTCCCTGCGCGGACAAAGTGCTGTACCAATGTTAGCGCGCGGTTGAACGTGTTGCCGTCCATGTCCATCTTAGGGCGCGGCATTTTCTTATGCACGCAATATCTGCAAGTCAGATTACACCGGCTGGTGATCTCGATTTGATGTATGCGCGTCACTTGTTTCACTTCGCCGCTTCCTTTTGCGCTGTATCCAATAACTCGCGGAGTTTCGTCAACTCCGCGGGGGTCAGGCGTAAATATATCCGGTTGATGGCGTGCTTGTCGACAGCCACCATGTCTACGCTGCGCATGCCGTCTGTGTCTCGCACGTAGAAACTAATCGCGCCCCCTGAGCTGAATACTCCGCCGATGGTTGTGGTCGTCTCAACTGCATGCGCATTGTGTGCGAAAAAGAACATCGAGCACACCCACATCATAATAATTTTGAACACAATTTCCATTCCCTATTATAAGTTAATTATGCGCAAATCAAAACTTCTTTCATCCGTGCGGCCTTGCGAAGTCACGATTTGATTGCTCACTTTATGCGAAGTGCCCGCCGTGCCACTGCCGATAAAACACACCGTCTGATGCGATGTGATGCTGGACGATGTGATAGCTAACGTGCTCGCCGAGAATACCGACGATGATATCGTATCACCACTGCTCATCCATTGCGTCCAATCGAATCCGTAATCTTTATTCGCGTGCGGGTCTTTGTCCATATTAATGTACCGTGGTAATTCTATTTTCTACCGAAAGCGCGACCAGTCTAGTTTCTACCGGAATCGCGAGCATCCTGCTTTCTATTGGGAGCGCGATCGTTCTATAGCGCGTGTGATACGTAATAGTATATGTTGAGGTTGCATCTGGCACAATCGCCCCTGCCGTGTCCACGGCAACGCCGACGGCGGCTGCGGCTGCGGTGTGGATGTACTCGCTCGGAAGCTGCGCCGGTGATGCTGAAATATCCTCCAGCATTGGGCGTCCGACGTAAACCGAGCGCTGTTCGGACACTAACCCTGCGCCGTCGCTGGGTCGCAAAAGGAAAAAGCTTCCCTCATGCGTAGCGGGACTGCCGATCACGCTAAATCGCTGCCACACAGGGGTGACCAGAAAGGGCGTTTGTACCAATACTTGCCCGCCATCAGAGTCTTTCAGCTGCAAAACGATATATTGTGACCCGGACGGGGATTTCATGTCGATCGAGCACTGATGCACCGCACCAGCAGGGGGCATAGGGTAGCTGCTCTGTAAAAGTATAGCGCTGCTCGCTGAGGTCATGGCGAGTAACGTCGCCGATGTTCCACCCATCATATCGGTCTGTCCAGGCGTTATGACCGGTGCGCCATTTTTTTGCCAATCCGCAGTGCTAAAATCTTCGCTGAACCTGAATAAATTCTTCCTACTAGTAACTATATTGTGCTCTTGCTCCGCGCCCGTGCCGCCAGTGATGCGCAACATCATTCCCGCATAGGCATCCGCCACCTCTGATGCAGTAGCGGCCAGCGTCAGCGACTTGGATGCGCCCGCCTGCGCGGTGCCGCTATGTATCAGCGTCGACGACAGTGCTGCTACGATTTCGGGTTTAACGCGCGATACCCGGCTCTCCAATCCCACAAATGCAGTGCGCAGAATATTCGCCGCGTTCGCAACCGCCGCAACCCCTACTCCGAAACCACGAGTAACGATTAGCCCGGGTGAACCCCATGCGCCTATTCCGCGTGTTATGATTGATGCTGGGGATGCCATCATGTAGCCCTTGTAATGCTGGTCGGCGTTGTCGCCGAATCCAGCGTAAATGTTTCAGCAGTCGTTGTGCCGTCAAATTTTTTAATAGTTTTGGTTGTGCCTGCGATTGCCACTTCACCCTCGTGCGCGAGCATCTCACAAATACCTTGGGCGAGGGTTGGCGCAGAAGCGTCTGCGCGGTAACTTTCTGTGAGTTGCGTTGTGAATACGGCTGTTGCGATTGTCGCGGCGGATGGGATATCGCTGGTCGCGGCGGGCGCAGCAGGGATCAAATCCGTCTTGGTCTTGATCGCAGCAATTTCTGTGTCCAGAAAATCATCTACGACGCTTACGGCAACAGACATGTCTGTCTGAAGTTTGCCAAATGTGCCAGGGGAACCATACCCTGTCGTTGCATCATTCCAAACGGCGGCTGCGATGGCGGCATTCGCGGATGCGGTTATTTTCGCACTTGATATGGCATCTGCATAAATGGCAGCATTGGTCAAAACACCATCGGACATTGCACCAACGTCCGAATTCATTCTGCCCCCAACAAGTGTCGCGGGCAGGCGTGCCTGAATGTCATCAAGGTCGGCATGTACCGTCGCTGCTGTCAGGCCAGTAACGCTACCGACTGCACCAGTTACTGCGCTGGCTGTCACCTCCAGTGAATTGTTGACCTTCGGGCCGAAATCCAGTTCTACACGGTACATGCTGGTAGCGTCTGGGTTAACAGTCCAATTCCGCGCTACAGTTACAACTTTCGTACTGCCGTTGTAATTGGCAATTCCACGGGTCTGTCCACCACCGGTGCCGGAATAGATTGAAATTTTTTGACCTATCCAAAGATTATCTTCTGCGGATGCAGCCGCGCGCAAGGTTATGCTGTTTGCGTTTCCGCCCTGTGCTTGCCCGTTTTCTGTTGATTGCTTATCAACAGGGGCAATCTGCACACCATCCGTTCCTGTGTCCAACAGAATTGCTGCCGTGTCCGCTTTGATAGCAGCAATTTCTGTGTCCAGAAAATCATCGATTGTATTTACAGATGCTTGTGATGCAAGTGCTGTAAGCCCCGCGCCAGCCACACCGAGCGTGGTCTCTATGCCATCCACGAAACCGCCTATTGTCAGCAGATCAGCAGCGATAGATGCACCCGCCGGTGTGCCTAATTTAGGTTGCATGTTTGCAGTATCAACAAGTATATCCGCCGTGTCCGCCTTGATCGCAACAAACCCATTCGCGCCATTTGCCAACCCATAGCTATCACCTGTCTGCGGAAACGTAGTGTAAATCGGTAGCGTCACATTGCACGCTGAGGTATGCGTAAATGTAAACCCGATTTGATCGTAGTTTGTTTCCGCTTGCGCCGGGGCATATGTCCAATACCCATTACCTTCATGTGTACACGCACCTGCCCCGACAGAACCGACAGTTTGAGTTCCGCCATCACCTGTAATATAGATTGTGGTGGTGCCTGTCGTGACAGCGCTTCCATCGCTTTTGCTGATTAATTGACACCCCACAAACTGGCTGGCGACATTCTTTTTCATATCGAAACCCCAATCTTGTATGAACTGATTGCTCTGTAACGCCCATGCGGGTTGGAATCCCCCGCCGGGTACGGCAACCGTATCGAATAGCGGTAGAAAAAACATTCAGACTCCAACACCCATCAACATTAATTGATTCGCCCCCGCTGACGGTGGTGGCGGAGGCGTGTATTCAAAAAAGTCCTCGGCAATGTTCTGCGCTACTCCGCTCTGTATTTGCTGAATCAAAAACTGCAACGACAAGCGTCCATCCGATTGTTGCCTCCAAATGTTCATCAGCCGTCTGCCACTTCAATTAGTAAGTCAAGCGCTGCTGTTGTTGTCGAACTAGCGGATTGCGTTACAACTAAAGCCGAGGTGTCATAAATCTGCACCAACCCGGTCTTTGTTAAATCATGCACAATTTCTTCCATACTACTAGTGTTCGCAGTGTTGCCTAACGTTCCTGAATGCCACAACGGCCTCATAACGTGCACGTTGAATGTCCCAACGGTAGATACGGAGGAAGTCACTACGTCAATCCGCTGTACCCCGCTGTCTCCGGCAGCTAACGGAACTCTGAACATTCTACCAACTGTCGGTGCCACACCAGTTGCAATGGTGCCGGTAACGGATGAAACTCCGTCCTGGTCCAGATACGTTATGGCGATGCTTTGGCTTCCAGTAAACGCAGTGACCGTTTCCAACCAGATTTCCAGCCCCTTGTAATCCCCACCAGGTACTCTCCCAGCGTAACTTGGTTGTGCTGTAAGGCTGACGTTGCTGTTAAACGAATATGCACCGGCTGAAAATAGGCGGTCGTAGAGTTTTAGTCTGTTTATATTATTGCCTGCATTGACCCCGCAAAAACTGACCTTTGAAATATATCCCGTTGCGTTAAATGTATTTATCGCTGGGTAGCCCGTTATCGCGGCCGTATGCACGACCCCGTTTGCCGTATTGCCAATAGCCAGTGTTCCAGCGGGGGGGTAACCGGCAATATCAAACATTGTCCACGGTATAGATGCTGCAACTGTGCGCGTACCGCCTTTAAACAACGTGAGATGTTGTTTGGGTGCTGCTATCAGCTGTGCGAGAGTTGTAATTGCCATATCACCCTTGTGCTATCTGGATATACAATTCAGGTACGCCTGATGTTGTCGAGTCAATATAAAACACCGGGAACAATGCTGAGGTATCATAAATTTCAGGCATGCCCGTTCTCAAAAAGTCGTGGTTTTCGCCGCCATTTATCATTGCTATACGTCCACGCCACAACGGTCTCATAACGTGCACGTTGAATGTCCCAACAGTAGATACGGAGGAAGTCACAACATCTATCCTCTGTACCCCACTATCTCCGGCTGCCAATGGCACTCTAAACATTCTGCCTATTGTCGGTGCCACACCAGTTGCAATGGTGCCGGTAACGGATGAAACTCCGTCCTGGTCCAGATACGTGATGGCGATGCTTTGGCTTCCAGTAAATGCAGTAACCGTCTCCAACCATATCTCCAGCCCCTTGTAATCTCCACCGGGCACTCTCCCCGCATAACTGGGTTGGGATGCCAAGGTCACGTTGCTGTTGAATGAATACGCTCCAGCGGAAAACAGGCGGTCGTAGAGTTTGACGCTACCTGCCACTGAATTACCAAAAGCGACACCTGTAACATACCCCGTGCCCGTGATTGTATTAATCGGGTGATATCCAGCAGTTGCATCTGTATGTACAAGTCCATTGGCCGTGTTGCCGATTGCCAATGTTCCGGCACCTGGGCTACCCGCAATGTCAAACAACGAAAATGGGACAGCGGCGACAGTTGTGCGCGCGGCTTGTTTGAATATAGAGAGCTTCTGTTTGGTAGCTGCGATATAACCATCAAGCGTTGAGATTGCCATTATGTTTTAACCCCCTGTACATTTACATATACCGAACTTACCCCGGCGCTCAGTTGCGCAGTCCAATTGTTCGCCGCTGTAGTTTGTGTGGCTGGAGTTGGATATGAAAACACACCGCCTCCGTTTGCCGCTATGGCATAATTTTTTTCCACAGAACCCGCTGTTGCATCACGAAGGGACACCACGACAGCCGTTGCGCTGCTGTTGGTGATTTCGATCATGGTCAGATCATGGAAAACACCCGCCGCGCCAGCCGCCAGCAATGTTGTTTCTGCGGTTGTTGATAGTGTGATGGTGTTTTTGACAATCAATTCACGAGGAGCATTCAGTTTAACAAGTTGCCGCCCCATAATATCAAAATAGGCATCAACTCTATCCCCTGCCGCTACCGCAGATGGATTGCTCGTTTGAGCCTTGCCGCCGATCTTTACTGGATTGCCTGTGTCTGCACCATCATGTGCAACATTACCAACTGCCGCGACCTCATCTGTGGTGGCAATAAGTGCTCTTACGTTCACTGATTCATTGTTCAGCGTTGTCGCCAAATCACCCGCGAGGGTCACCCGTAATTTCTGCTCTCTCCCTTCAGTCCATGTTTGGTCACTCGCTAATGCTATGGCGGTCAATGTGCTGAAATTATCAGACGTTGGCGCAGCAGTATCGTTGCTTTTATTGCCCTTCACGACATTTTGAACATCACTGATTTTTACATATTCATCCTGCCCCATGTGCCGTTGAATTGCCTGGTGATAGAAAACACCCTGCGCGGTTCCACCATTGACATATCGTGCACGGGAATATCTGGCGATTGATTGATGCGCTTCTCTCAACGGCACGGTGCCGGTTACTGGTTCAGTATCAAATGCGAACCAATTAGTGCCATCGTGCGAATCTTCTGCGTAATGTGTCCCACCAACATCGGAATATACATAATGCGCCACATAAGCGCCGCCAGTAGAATGGTCAAACGTCTGAGACGTATACGACGCTCCTATACCAAGCGGCGTAGTAGTTAGGTCGATGACCGATGCGCTTTTTGTATAATCAATCGGTAGCGGAGCCGTTGTTGACACAAGTGTTGCGGTATCGAGTGCCCCAAATGCTAATTTGCCTATTGGGTATTTAACGCCACCTACGTCATCAAAGGCAATCGTGTCGCCAGCGTCCCACGAGGATTTGGTTATGTTATCGGACATGATTTATCCCTTGTTTTTAGCATTTTCAAATCCGACGCATGCAATTTTATCATTTGCTGCAACAAGCCTGATTTTGCAGGCATCTTCCCATTCATATTTCCATGGCGATCTATCGGACATACTAATCGCCCATATCCAGAATTTGCACTCCCAACAAAGGGACCTTGCAGATTTTGATAGTGCTATTTTTGACATACATCAACGTGCTCCTGCATGATTACATTGTGTGAATCCAAACCCCTTCTGCGGGTTTACTGTTGGTGCATCACTCGCTTGCCATACATCACGCGTAGTGACTGGAATAAGAATGCTGCGGCAATTAAAATGATTTGGCGGACGAAAAGTTGACCACACCTCAGAATCTATACCGTAGGTTTCTCCGTCTAGTTGTGAGCATATTTCAGTGGTGCGGTCATCCAACACGGCGCTGTACTCAAGCGCCTCAACAAATCCCTGTAATTCTGGGTCGCTGAAAAATTGATAGCGGGCTTCATTAATCGCTTCAAAATTTGTGGTACGGATCGCGGTTTCTATCCGTGCTTGTGGATTGTGCCCTTTCGGCAACACCAACGCCACCGCAATATCCTCCGCTGACACTAATCCATCCGCCGCTAGCGCCCTATATATCGCCCGTTTGGTTTCTTCTTGTGTTTTGCTAACCTTGATGCCTTCCATCAGGATGTTGCGGATTGTTTTCTGCGTTGCCGCATTGATGTCGCCCGCGAGAGAGTAGGACTTCTGTTTGAGGTACGCGGCAGCCACATCCTGAAGTGCGAGGTCGTTGACAGCAAATGCCGCGCCCTTGGCCTTATTTATTTCCTTTCGCGAATGTGATTCGCCGATGCTCCACGCTTCCTTCAACCCTTTATGTACGGCATTCTTGAGCGCGGACATTTCGCTTGCGGTGTAATTCAACTTCTGGATATCGCGCGGATCGCCTTCCGCCGTGCCCAGCTTCAGCTCAGCAGCGAGCGCCACTACGCGGGCGACAGCGGCGGAATTAAGCGCCGCCACTTCATACGCCGTGTCCTGCGTGCTGTTGTCAGCTTTGTTGCCGATAACCGCAAAGTCCACGCGCTTCATGGCGCGGGAGAATGCTGACACGGAAATGGCAGACTTACCTACGACCGTTTCCGCAACAGGTGGCGGTGTTGGTTTAGGCTTCGGTGCGGGATTCTCGTCTGCGCTGGCAGGCGGTGCATTAGGGTCAACATGCTTCCCATCTGGCCCAAGCTTCGGCGCGTTAGGATCAACTGGCGCGACCAGCGATTCGCCCTTCTCCGGGAACTCCAACATCTCGCGCAAGTGCTTTTCGTCTGTGTCGCTGGCTTGCACTGCCTTCCCTGTTACGAGCGCAGTCCATGTCTTAATGATTTCCATCTTCCGCCGTTCGCTAATCGGCTTGAATTTGAATTGCGGATAATAGCCATCAGCGAAGTTATATTCGCCCAAATCTTTGAACAGCTTTTCATTCAGCGCGTCTTCAAGACGCTGCCCATCCGCCGCCAGCGTCCAGAAGAACGCCTCAAGCTGCGTCTCCGACTGTGAATAACTGCCTACGCCGCCCTGCTCAGTAATGCCAAGCAGATTCGGCACAAGCAATGATTTCGCAATAGCCTTGTCTTCCTGCGCGATTTTACGTTCGAACAAATCAGTCGTCGCCGGGTGCTCAATGTTGAGATCGACATTTCCGGGCAGAATGATTGCACTGGTCGCCTGTAAATTGCCCAGTACGGATTGCAACGCAGTCAGCTCCGCTGAACCTTGTACCAGGGCTTTGCCCTCTTTGGGCTGCGCCCAAATAAATCCAGCGGCGAATCGCTCCATGTGAATATTCTGGAACTTGATCGCCATGTCCTTGCTGAACCACGCGCGGTAACATTCGCGCAATTCGCTGCGCCCGTAGTGTTTGTCGATGTCCGGGTTCTGCACGTAATGAATGAATTTGTCGAGATCAATTTCCTGTTCGTTCATCTCAAACTTTTGCACAACCTTTTCAATCTTGCCATACGCATCGGTGTGAAAAAAGAATGTATCACACGGTTTTACTTCAAGCCGCTCTATGCCTACCCATGCTTTTTTCTGGTACGCAACCTGTGCGTAGATTTTTTCCGTTATTGAGTAACCGTTGTACATCGCGGACAGAATCCCATTCAGCGCATCGGTGAACGATCCTTGCATTTCAGCTATGATGTGCTGAAATAACCCGGCGCGCATTTCGGTTTCGGTTTCGGAGAGCGATTCGTGCTCGCATGTGATTATGAATTGGCGGGAGGTGATCGCGTCACGCTTAAACCGCACGACGGCTTTTACCTGCTCGTCGGTCATCATCTTTTGGTACACGCCGAAACCTTTGCGCCCAATGAGCGCATCTGGATTATATTTTGGGAATGTTGCCCCGCGATACATGGACGACTCCGACCATGCCACTTCCGCCGTCGGCGCAAGGGGAGTGGGCGGAGTAGACTTGAAGCGGTTAGTTATGAAATCCAGTATCACCAATCACTCCTCGCTTGACTCCGCGCGGCCACGATAATCTCTATTTGGCCGGGTATAGTCGGGGTTTGCGTTGCAAACAACATCGCTATGCTGTCCGCGCGGTCTGGGGACTCAATGCCGCGTGCCATCATAGCTTTTTTTGTTTCAAGCTCCTCCACGCGCTCCGTGCCGGGTAGCGTGCGGACAGAACACATCTGAGCGGTGAAGTCATCCCAGTCCTCAACGAAATCCTCAGCGTATGATATGCGCCCATCACGATGCGCGTCACGCATGACGATATACGATTGCGTGCGGCGGTTGCGCCACATTTTAGGATTATCACTAGCTTCTCCTCCCTTGTATGTTACAACGGCATGCCCCATTTCCATCAGATACCCCGCTGTGCCCGCGCCCACACCCAACGAATCTACGACGATGTCATCGCGCCCTTTGCGCCCCTTGTGCTTGTTGAATAAATCCACAGCAGCCTTCGCTGCGAGTATAGGCGACTCGCTGGAAGGGAACGAATGTTGCTGTTGCTCGATGATATTCATGCTGTCGCCCAGCATGATTGCGGCGGTGAGTACCGTGAAGTTCGCACCACCGTCTGCTACGTCTGCCGACACGCGCAAGCGCGGTATGTGCCCTGCTCCAACTGTTTCACGCCCGTATGCATCCGTGAGCCACGCGTACGGGATGAGTTGTGCCTCGTCCCCATCAGCGAATTCGCCGTAGCACCGAACCTTGACCACAGGCGAATCGCGCCCATATTTATCCACCATGCGCTGCACCCATTCCGTGCTGACGCGAGTCGTCTTCGCGAGATCAACGTGAATTTGATAATAGTGCTTGGAGACTTTCGGAACATTATGTGAGGCATGAAATGTCCCTTGATTTTTGGTAGGGTTGCCGATGAGCAGTAGTATCACAAGCACGCCGCTCGAGATTGCACCCTCGATGACAGGGAACATTTCTTCCGGCATACCGGACGC
>MEWP01000163.1 GCA_001775395.1 candidate division Zixibacteria bacterium RBG_16_53_22
AAGAGAGGTAGAGAAACGATAGGAGTTTGCTATGTTAGCCACCAAGATGTTTACAACCGGGATTGATCTGCCCTTGGAGACGCGAGAGAGGATTATTGCGCTGCTCAACCAACAACTCGCCGATACTTTTGACCTCTACGGCCAAACCAAACAAGCCCACTGGAACGTCAAGGGCGCTCAATTCATCCAGCTTCACGAGCTTTTTGACAAACTGGCGGACACACTGGAAGACTATGTCGATTTGATCGCTGAACGAGTTACCGCTACGGGCGGCGCGGCAATGGGCACAGTAAGGATGGCGTCCGGCGCGTCCCGGTTGCCCGAATATCCGGCTGAAATTGCGGATAGCATGCCCGTCGTCGAGGCGCTGGCGAAGAGATACTCCAACCTTGCCGCGACCACGCGGGCTGCCATCGATACTGCTGAACAAATGGGCGACATGGATACGTCAGATTTGTTTATCGATGTGTCGCGCGAGTTGGACAAGTCACTGTGGTTCCTGGAAGCCCAGTTGCAGGCATAATCTGACTTGAATCAATTGACCGAGAACCTATCCGGTCTGAGCGCCGCTGAAGCTCGGGCACGCCTTCAAGAATACGGCCCCAACGCCATCCGGGAGGAGCGCAAGCGCCCCTGGGTGGCATTCGCATTAAAAATGTGGGGACCGGTGCCCTGGATGCTGGAAGCCAGCATCTTGCTGGAGCTGCTCCTGGGGAAATATCTTGAGGCCGGGATTATTGCGTTGCTGCTGGTGTTTAACGCATTGCTCAGCACGATCGAGGAAAATCATTCGCAAGATGCCCTGGCCTTACTCCGCCAACGTCTCACGCTATACGCTCGGGTGCTGAGAGATGGCATCTGGCAGACGCTGCCAGCGCGCGAAATTGTACCGGGAGACATTGTCCATTTACAACTGGGTGATCTGGTACCGGGGGATGTACGTCTTACCGGCGGCGGGGTCTTGCTAGACCAATCGGTTCTAACCGGAGAGTCGCTGCCAATCGACGCACAACCCGGGCAAATAGCTTACGCCGGGGGGACGGTTAAGCACGGCGAGGCGACAGGCGAAGTCACCGCCACCGGATCACGCACTTATTTTGGTAAGACTGCCGAACTGGTGCGGATGGCGAAAACCAAGGGTCATCTGGAGGGAGTGATCTTTGCAATTGTCAGGAGCCTGGTCATTCTGGATGCAGTGCTTGTGGGCGCTGTCGTGGTTTATGCACTCTGGGCGAAAGTTCCTCCGAACGAGATCTTGCCTTTTGCATTGATTTTATTGGTGGCCTCCGTACCGGTGGCTCTACCAGCCACCTTCACCCTGGCTACTGCACTGGGTGCGCAAGAGCTTGCCCAGCAAGGGGTCCTTGTCACTCACCTGGCAGCCATCGAAGAAGCAGCAGGGATGGATGCTTTGTGCGCCGACAAGACCGGTACCATCACTGAAAACCGGCTGTCCGTTTCGGCTTTACATCCCTATTCACCCTATACGGAAACCGACGTGCTGCGTTATGCCGCAATAGCCTGCGACGACGCAACCCAAGATCCGATTGATCTGGCCATTCTCAAAGCGGCCCATGACCAAGGTAACCTGATTCTACTACCCGCACGGCGCGATTTTATCCCTTTTGATCCTGCCTCCAAACGTTCGGAGGCCGTGGTTGAGCAAGGAAACCAGCTTCTGCATGTGACCAAAGGCGCTCCTCACGCGATCAACGCCCTGACTTCTGACGATGCCGCCACTATCGACGGGGATGTGGAAGAATTGGCGAGCCAGGGCTTCCGAGTTCTAGCGATCGCCGTAGGAGATGAACATGCCTATCAAATGGTGGGGTTGATCAGCTTACAGGACCCACCCCGGGCGGATTCGGGAGCATTAATCGATCGGCTGCGAAATCTCGGCATACGCGTGATAATGATCACCGGCGATGGACTGCCTACCGCCCGGGCGATTGCGGCTCAGGTGGGTATCGGAAAACGGATCTGTGTGAAAGAAACTCTTGATCCGGGCCACGGCTCTCAACCATTGGATTGCGATGTATTCGCTGAAGTGCTTCCTGAGCACAAATTTAACCTGGTGAAATTGCTACAACAGGCTGGACACACGGTGGGTATGACCGGCGATGGTGTGAACGATGCCCCTGCTTTAAAGCAGGCAGAAGTCGGCATCGCCGTTTCCAATGCGACAGACGTAGCCAAAGCGGCTGCCAGCCTGGTACTGACCAACCCGGGTCTCACCAACATCATCGCTGCGGTAGAGTCCAGCCGGCGAATTTACCAACGGATGGTGACGTATACGCTCAATAAAATCATCAAGACCATCGAGATCGCATTCTTCTTGAGCCTAGGCCTGATCATAACCGGGACTTTCGTAACCACGCCCCTGTTGATCGTCCTGTTGATGTTTACCAATGATTTCGTCACCATGTCAATAGCTACAGATCGGGTCACTTATTCCCCTCGGCCGAATCGCTGGCAGGTTCGCCAACTCGTGGCAGCCGCTTTGAGTATGGCCCTACCTATCTTGTTGTTATCCTTCACGATCTTCGAGTATGCACGAACTGACCTCCGGTTGCCCCTCCCCCAACAACAAACATTGATTTTTACCATGCTGGTCTTCAGCGGCCAGGGGATGATCTATCTCGTCCGCGAGCGCGATCACTTTTGGCATTCTCGACCTGGAAAATGGCTGCTTCTGAGCACCGTGTTGGATGTAATTGTGGTCAGCTTTATGGCAACGGCTGGCATATTGATGACGCCAATCCCGGTAAAACTGGTAGCGGGGATGTTGGGAACTATCAGTGTATATCTGATCGCTCTGGATTTTCTGAAGGTCCAGGTGTTCAAAAAGCTTGGTTTACATTAATGCGACAGGGGAGCACCGAAAGCCGAGAATGGAAAACCACCCGGTACTCGTTTATTGTCATCTCCCTTCGCTTGGTTGGTGTTAAGCTACATGATGTTCACGCTTGCTGAAAACACGATCCTACAATGCTGCCCAACAGATGGCGCTTACCCGCTCGACGGTGAAATAAAGACTCTTTCGCGGGGAAGACTCGCCGGAATTACCCTAACCTTGGGTGGGGCGAGGCGTTAGCCGAGTCGGGTGCAAGCGGTGGTTAGCTCGCGCCCTAATGTTCTTCTGTCATTTCATTCACGACCCGCAAGAACAGTTCTACTGCCTTTGGGTCAAGATGCGTTCCGTTCAGTGAGCGGATGTGGCTAAGCGCTTTTTCTTTAGACCAGCCTGCCCGGTACGGTCGGTCAGAGCGTAATGCGTCCCATATATCCACTACCGCAAAGAGCCGCGCTGCCTGCGGAATTTGTTCCTCCCGTAGTCCACGTGGATAACCACTCCCATCCCATTTTTCATGATGACAGTAAGGAATGTCGAGTGCTGGGCGCAAATATTCAATATGAGCGAGTATGTCGTAACCATATTGCGGATGGCGGCGCATGATTTCCCATTCTTCATCCGTAAGTTTGTCGGGTTTTTGCAGAATGGAATCGGGAATACCGAGTTTGCCTATGTCATGTAGTAGCGCGCCGCGTTTCACATGCACCAATTCTGATTCACCCATTCCTGCCATGCGTGCAAGCTTTTGGGTTAGTTCAGTGACACGAGTGCTATGGCCTTCGGTCTCTTTGTCGCGCAAATCAAGCGCGCGCGACCAGCCTTCAATCGTTGTGTCGTAGGCTTCTATAAGGTGGCGCTCCCGCCGTTCAAGAGCGGCTGCCATCTGGTTAAAGGCATCTCCCAGGTAATTAATTTCGGAGTTGCCATAAGAAGGACCCGAATAGCGTGCTTCTAGGTCTTCGTTTGTAAGATGCTTTGTAACGTAAAGGAGAGAATTAATCTGTCGCATAAAACTGAGATCGAAGCCATACCAGGTGCCGACGAGAAGTAATATGCCCACAACAGCCATAATCAGAAGGTTGCGATTGAATATATGGTTTGCTTTCGCTAATAGGATTTCTGTCGGTTGGCCCAGGATCAGATGGAGATCATCTTGGTAGATATTGCTTTTGATTGGAACAAAGGCATAAACCCAAGGGCGGCCGTCTGTCCCCATGGCTTCGACAACGCCTTCATTTGCCCTGAGCGCTTCTGCAACTATTGAGGTCTCTGGAGCTTGTCTTCCAATTAGGTTCTCCAAACCTGGAGTGCGGACAAAAACAATTCCGTTTTGATCGATCTTTGTTAAAATCGAACTTGCTGGGATCATGGACACGATCTTTTCCTCGAATTGAGAGAGCTGCGTCAGGTCTAACGCTACAAAAATGACGCCCGTAAGTTTGCCATCGTAACCATAGACAGGGTATCCAAAGTTGATAGAGGGAATATTTGTGATTCGCCCTACTTGATATTCTCCAATAGCAAAGTCCTGAGCATTGAGGGCTTCTATGAAATATTTACGATCCGCTATGTTCACACTTTTGGTCAGAGACAGTGCGCTGCAAACCACCTCACCTTCGGTGTTAGCAACCCCAAAATTAGAGTATCGACGGTATTGAGAAAGTAAATTTGAGAGAGTCCGATCGCATTCATCAGAGTCGTAATTTCTTACCGCGTCAAATTGTGTGACCGCTACGAGGATTTGGCGCGTACCATCCAAGAAATCCTTTTCTTGTAAAGAGATGATTTCTGCTAGTTCGAGTGTATCCTGTTTTACATGATCGATTTCAGTGTTGCGTTCTTCCTGGTTTGTGAAGTGGAAAATCGCGAGGGCGGGCAGGATTGCAAATAAGATTATAAGCAATACTCGAACACGGAGACTTGATGTGAGATGGAAAACCCAACGGTACTTGTTCATAGCTAGCTACCTTCGTTTGATTCCCAAAGCCACCAACCGAACTTCGGGCTTGCGCCAGCGCCTTAGAGCACCTTCGCTCCGACGTTGCACAAACGGCAAAATAGAGCAGCGAGGCGAGCACGCGCACATACGGAGTCAACATCAGCGCGGCAATGCCCAGGTTCACAAAGAGGCGGGGACGAAAAGCGCCAGAGAACATCTGCTGGATGTCCGCGGGCAGGAACTCGAATAAATTCATGCCGTAGATTGGTAATGTGGTCGCGCACGTACGCTGGGGCAGCCCCGCTCGACAGATCTCACCGAGATTATGATGATGTCGATGGCATGTTTAATATCCATGCCAAGCAGAGTGAGCGCGGGAATTAGAACGACTCTGCCGCGCATGCCAATCATCGCGCCGATGAACCCAACCGCGATGGAGACGAGAAAAAGCAATTCAATAGACATGGTGAGTTCCTTAGTTTAGATTATCTACCAAATTCCCGCAAGGGGCGCAGGAAACTGATAATCCCATCACGCATGAGCATACCTTTCTAAATCTCCTTTTTAATCTGTCCTCGTGAGCCCGGCTCAGTTGTTGTGCTCTCCAATGGCAGTTCGTAGTCGCGGAAGACACGCCTATACAACACGAGATAGATGCCCTGGAGCAGCGCAGCGACATAAAAAGGCAGGGTGAGCAGGCCTACATGCAACAAGTAGCCAGCGATGCCTGGCCCAGCCGACTGTGGCATCTGGAACGAGACCGCATTCAGGCTGGTGGCCAGGCCGCGCCGCTCATCGCGCACCAGCCCGACGGTCAGCGCCTGTTGTGCACCCGCTACGCCGCGGTTGAAGACCGAACGCAGCAGGTAGATCAACGCGGCCAGCCAATAGACCGGCATGAGCGGCAGCAGCACCAGCAGAAGCAGCCCGATCAGCCGCTCCCAGATCACTGATCGGACGATTCCGATGCGCTCGCTCAACCTTCCGGTGAGCAACGACGCCGCTCCAGTGAGCAGAAAGGTGGCTGCCATCACTGGGGCGATGGCTGCGGGACCGACCTGGAAGCGCAGCACAAACCAGTATGAGATGAGAGGCCCGGTCAAGCCGATAGCTAAACCATTAAAGGCATTGATGAACACGAGTTTTCCCAGAATCTGGTTCTCCTGGTGGCGGATCTGATCCTTGCGCTGCCGCTCCTGAGGATTGGCCGCTTGTTCTGGCCCACGGTACTCCTCGTGGGCTTGACTTAGCAGCAGCAGGTTCGCGGCGGCGGCCAACCCCACGAGAGCGAACAGCGGACGGTAAACCAGCGCCCCGGTGAGCCAGCCACTCCAGAGCGAGGGCAAGATCGCGCTGAGCGCGCCCAGACTCATCCCGAAAAAGCCAAGTGCGCTGTTGAGGCTGTATACCCGCCCACGCCGCGTTGGAACCACCTCCTCGGCCAGCCAAGCCTGCTCGGCGGGCGAGAACGGCCCCGCGGCCCCGTTTGCCCCGCGGCCAAACCCACCCACGATGGCGGCACTGGCCAGGATCACGGGCTGCGCACTGAGTAGCGCGGTGATGCTGCCGAGTAACACGATACTTTCGTAGACCAACAAAAACGGTTTGCGCCGCAGCCGGTCGCTGGTCATACCCACCAAGAGGCCGAGTGCAGCCCCAAACAAGCCGCCACCACCCAACACCAGGCCGATTGCGATGGCGCTCCAGCCCAGGGCGTGCAGGTAGAGCGCAAAGTCCACCACCAGTGCCCCCTGGCTGATGCTACGCAGGGTGCGCGCCAGCAATAGCCGCCGTGTGGTGGGATGGAGGTCACCGAAACTTGGAATGATCATAGGGGATTCTTACGATTTACGGCTGACGGTTTCCGCGTCGCCAGCACTTCTTTCAACGAGTAAACAAAAGCCGGGATGGCAATTGTGATCATGAACAGCACGATGAGCATATATCCCGCGTCAAATGGCAAAAGCCGGTCCAATCCAAGAAGTGTCACGACCCCGAAAACTCCAAAAAGCAATCCGCCGAATCCGAAACCGACAATAAAGCCGTGAATGATCGTCCACCGTGCTGGCTGTGTCGCCAACGATCCAGCAGGTTCTGAATGGCGTCTCTTAAGCACGTGGCTCGGCACTTCAATATGGCGGCCCGCATCGTGATGATGCCCAAGAAAGTGGAGATGGGGGTAACGATTCTGGCGCAGAACCATTGCACCCGCGGGTGACATCGCGATGCCGACGACGATGTAGTCAATCCCGTTGATTGTCGGCGAGAGCAGGAACAGCGCCAAAGCCAGGTAAGCCAGTTTTGAAATTATCATACGCTGGAGTGTGAACGCGGCGGAGAGATAAAGTCCCACTTTCATCCCCTCCTTCACGCTGTCGCCGCCAAGAGCAGCCAGAGGAGCCAGTAGCGCAAGTTTCGCATGATTTAGGGTTTCACGCTGCTGGACTCCTTTACTGTAAGAGTGCTGTTCTTCGCGCCAGCTTCGCGGAAAATATAGCCTGGCCTCCAGGGCGTTCCGAGGGCGGGCAAAATCCAGCGATCCAGCCCCCACCAGCCGGTCGTTCTCCATGCCAGGACCAGCCAGGTGGAGATGACGAGCAAGACCGGATTAACGCTAACCGTCCCTGCCAGCAGGTAGCTTAAATTCATGAAGCTACCAAAGAAAGCCGCAATCCCGGTGAAGATCCCCAGGATCAGGGCCACGCCCACCAACACCTCTCCCCAGGCGACCAGATAACTCCAGAGCACTGAGTGGGTAAGCACCACGTGCTGTAAAAACCAGGCGTACCACCCCTGAACGTCTGGGTGTTCACCGCTGGACTTCGCCAACGCACCGGTCAAGAAACCAGTGATGGCCGTTCCAGCCTTAGAGCCAATCCAGGCCGGGTTGTGCAGCTTTCCCCAACCAGCCTGCAGCCATTCCCATCCCAGGTACAGGCGCAGGAGCAACCACAGCCAGGCCCAATGTACATTACCAAATAAGGCCCGGGCAACTGGGGAATCATCTACGGCTTTAACCAAATTCGTTTTTCTGAGCTCATTATGGGTTGTGTTCATTAACAAACTCCTTCCAAGTATTTTCTCGGTCTACATCGTCATAGTAACGCTCCTCCTCTCAAAAGTCTTTACAAGACTTTCAAGCTTCCCTTAAACAATTCTTATGCGCTCTGTTCGTTTTGTTTCAAGCCAACCACAGATAGGCGCGTGGAATTATCAGAAAAGCTGTTTTTAGCCTATGTGGTAATCTAAATGGCGTGGAACCAAGAAGGGATTCCAAGCCTTATATGATCAAAAGGGGAAGTTTTGGGTTAAATACTCAGTTAACGAAGCGCCGATAGAACTCGGTCTTCATAGAGGTGATTGAAGCATTAAAAACTTTATGGACTCAGCGGAAATTACCCACCATGGGTAGGCGGCCCACCCTCTCCGCTGCGCTACCAGGGCAGGCCCTCTCCGCTGCGCTACCAGGGCAGGCCCTCTCCGCTGCGCTACCAGGGCTGGCCCTCTCCGCTGCGCTGCCAGGGCAGGCTGCTCTCCGCTTCGCTACCAGGGCAGGCTCCTCTCCGCAGGTTATAAGATCCTCGTAGCAGCGAAAGCTGCACCTACTGCTGGACTTAATCGTTTTGGTGGTAGACCTGTCAAAGTGTAAGGGATCTGCGACCGAGATCGCTCAGTTCCAGCTGGGCGATCTCACTTTTTAATCGCTTACCCATCATTTTATATACTCCTCGGCTATTATCAAGGTGTTGTGGGACATTGTTAGCAGGATTTCGACACCGGTACTCATCTGTCCGGTATATACTTTCATGCCGCTCATGTCCGCATATGCCTCGAAAGACTCCATCTTATAATTCTGTTCTAATTTCTAAACATCTTTGTGACCTTCTTCAGCCGAATCCAAGGAAAGTAGATCTGATTTTTTTCTGCTCTTTTCGAGAGGAAAGAACGACAGCCCGCCGGAGTTGGCGGGCTGTTTCAATCATCTAATATAAGGTAATTATTTTGGCTTTATCTTACTTCTTGAACTGGAACAGGGCTAACAATCCGTCGATCGTCCAACTGCCAATCTTCAGGTTAATCTGCCTGCAGGAGTTAGCATAGCTGGTGAGGGTCTTCCAGTTCAACTGGTAGTAGCCATCGCCCAGGTTCTGTAAGCTCGTTGTGCTGCTTGCGTAAGTTTCGATGGCATCTGTCGGGACACCAGCCTGGCAGGTGAAGGCGCTCACGGTGAGAGCGAGGCTGGCGGGATCCAGGTCCGTCACCGGATTGCCGGTCGCATCCAGCAGCCGCCACTTGAGAGGGATCATCTGCCCAGCTTTGGCGGTATTGAGTACACTGCCCAGGTCAATCGGTGCAGTGAAGCCACCGGACTGGTACTGAGGTACGTCGGTATTGACGGTCTGACTGCCCTGCAAGGTGGCAGTACCACTCTTGTAGGGACCGTATACGGTGGTCAGGGATGCCGTGATAGCGTGCGAACCCACCGCGAGGGAAGAGGTTTTGCACGTCACCGGGTTCGGGGCGGGCTGTTCGGTAGTTGGATCAGAACCCATCCACAGTCCTTCACAGCCAGGGATGGCCGTTCCATCTGCCATGAACGTCACCTGGCCCCACGGGGCGGGAAAGACCGCCACGGTTGCAGTTGATGCGAGGCTGAAGGTCACCTCCTGGCCCTGCAGCGAGGGGTTGAGGGAGGAGGTGAGGGTCAGGGAAGGATCGGTCTTGATCCAGAACATGGGTTGGATTTCAATTTCCGTCCCGGTCTGGTCCTTGAAGTAGACATCCAACATCACCTGGCCTGCCTCGGTTGGCGTGCCGGCGATGATGATAATTCCGCTGCTGGTATCCAGCGTCAGGCCGGTTGGAAGCCATTGTTCACCACCATATCTGACGAAGGTATAGGGGGCAATGCCGCCGCTCAGCGTGATGGTCTGGTTGTAGGGTACGTTCAAGCTTCCGTCTGGTAAGTTCGCCGGGCTAAATTGCATGGACGGGTAGATCGTAAAATCTTCCCAGATCTGACCAAACGCACCTGTGGCCTCCGTAATATCGACATGGGTGTGGAACGTACCTGTCTCGGTTGGCGTTCCAGATAGTGTGATGGTGCCCGCCTGAGTGTCAAAGGCATAGGACAGGCCAGCCGGCACGGACCAACTGGTGGCTGGGGTAAAGGTATAGGGCGCATCCCCACCGGTCAAAGTGATGGTCTGATTGTAGAAAAGACCCTGCACGCCATGCGGAAAACGGGGTGGGGTGACTGTCAGAACGTTCTGGTGGAGACCGATATCCATCCCAGTCAAATTTCCCGTTGGGTAAGCGAACGGCGCGGGCGTTTGGGTGACTTTGCCCCCCGCGCCAAGTAGTTCCACGTACACAGAGAAGCTAAGGCCTTCAGAGGGTCCAGGGGAAGTGGCCGGAAAGGTAAACTCGTAGCTGCCATCTGCTGCCGCATCCGTAAAAAACCAAGGGTAGAAATTTACCTGATCTAAGCTCCCGGCGAGGGTGACTGTGGCTCCAGGTGCAGCCGGATCATCCGCATCGCGACTGCCATTCGCGTTGAGGTCCTCGTATACGGTGCCGCTAACGATGTAGTCACTGGGCGGCTCGTACTCGTATGCTCCAACGTCGCAGTGTAATCCCTGCGGGCGGGCCACACCACGCTGGTCGGTGGCGGGGCAGGTGGCGTCATTACCCGCATCAATGGCGGCGCTGCCTGCCAGCAGTGCGATCGCCTGGGTACTGCCACCATTGTCACCCAAGGTGCCGACCTGCGTGGACAGCGTCGGAATGTTGGTGACGCCGGTGAAGAGGTCTGTAGTGCAGCTGCTATCATCCGCCAGGTTATTCGAACCGGAAATTCCGCCGGGAGTAACACTTTCTCCAGTTAGGATGAAACAGTTTGTACCCGTACTGCCCTTCACCATCAGGTTGTTGTATAGTGTTAAGGGGACACCAACATCGTAAAACGAGATCACACCATTCGCCGCACTGTTGCCAACGAAGGTGTTGTTGGTTAGCTCACCCATATAAGCGAAGATTGCGCCTCCATACGTTGTTGCCGTGTTACTGTAGAAGGTGTTGTTGGTGATCGTTGCAGGGCCAGCGGCAGCAATGGCGCCGCCGGCATAGTACGCCGTATTCCCTGTAAAGGTGCTGCCGGTTACTGTAAGCGTGCCCATAAAGTTCACCATAGCGCCTCCTCCGCCTATTATTCCCGTCCAATAATCGCTTGCAGCGCTGGGCGCCGTGGAGGTGTTGCCCGCGAATGTGCTGTCTTTCACCGTTACATTCGCTGAAGCATTTGTGTACCCATCGTTATAAATAGCGCCGCCGCCCAAAGCGCTATTCCCGGTGAAAATGCTCCTGGTGATGGTCAGCGTTCCCTGGTTGTAGATTGCGCCCCCAACTATGGAGCCGCTGGTGGAGTTACCTGTCACGATGCTATCATTTACCTTCAGGTTTCCGAAGTTTTGGATCAAACTACCGTGCGCAACCGTCCCACTGTAATCATCCCAGAACCATAGAGAACTGCTCTGGATAAGGGCTAAATTCTGCAAAGTGACGTCGGCACTCGTTTTGACAGAGAACACGCGCCAATAGTTGTCGTCGGTGATGGTAACCGTATATCCCGCCCCGTCGATCATGACGGCGCGGTCAGTCTCGATCACCAGCGGGCTGGCGAGATGGATATCATAGCTGTCCGCAAAGGTGATTGTGCAGCAACTGGTGTCCGCCAACCAAGCGCGCAGTGTGCCGTCGCCGCTGTCGGCGTTGCTGGTTACCAGGCATGGAATGGTTTCGGCCTGCACAGGTTGTGACAGGCTGAACGCGGACGCCAGCGCCAGCATCAGCGCCAGCAGGAAAATGAAAAACCCGCTCTTATGTGAATTGATTATTGTTTTCATTGTTTTCTCCTTGAAGGAATTTTGTCGGAAACTTTTTTCTGATTAAGTTGGTGGGTCAGCCAGGCCCATTGCCCGGATTGGGTGGCGGTATGGCCATCTCCGCAGATGGCCGGTCCCGGCTCCGCACGATTTTTATGATCTGATCCAGCGTGATCGAACGGGCTGCCTGTCCGGTCAGCAGCACCTCGTGACTCTCCGGGTCTATTCCGATCAGCAGGATATCCGGCTGTGACTGCACCTGCGCCCGCAGGAATTCCGACTGCACGTCATCCACATCGAAGATGAAGATATCGGGATGCAGTTCGACCAGGTCCTTTAGGCAACCGGTTTTTGCGTGGCCGATCACCTCGGTGTTGGGGTCCAGCCTGATCTTGGCTTCGATCCCGGCCAAGACAACGGTATTGCCATATACGATCACGCGCTGTTTCTTTTCCATGCTGACTTTAGAATACTGATTTCGGGCGATTTCCGTAACGTCAAAAGCGTCAAAAAAAACGACAGTCTGCTAATGTGGCAGACTGTCGTTTATGACAGGGTGGACTTTGGGTGGTTGTTCGGCGGGAGTTAATCGGGCGGCTTCAGCCCGTGTTCCCCAGCGTACGCCAGCACCTGGCTGCGGTTCTGGAGATGCAGCCGATTGATGATCTCGGCCATGTGGAAGCGCACCGTGCGTTCGCTGAGTGACAGCCGCTTTCCCACCTCCTGGTACGTCAGTCCATCGGCAACCAGCCGGAGAACCTCGGTCTGGCGATTTGTCAGTCCGTTTGGCTCCGTTCCCGCTTCCTTTGCAGCGGGGATCGCATGCTGAACCGGCTCATTCCCGGCATGGCTCAACCGGGAAAATTCGGTGAGCAGTCGGGCAGCGAGCCCGGTTGAGAACGGCGGGATGCCCTGCTCGAACTCGCGCAAGGCCTCGATAAAGGCATCGCCGCTCATGCTTTTTAGCAGGTAGCCGCCTGCTCCGCTCTTGACCGCTTCGAACAGGTCCTGGTCCTCAGCGGACGTGGTCAGCATGACGATCTTCATTTCAGGCTGCATCGCCTTGATCCGGCGCGTCGCTGAGAGTCCATCGCAGCGCGGCATGCGGATGTCCATCAGGATCAGGTCCGGATGCAGGTTCTTTGCCATCGCAACTGCCTCCAGCCCGTCACTGGCAGTTCCCACCACGTTAATGTCATGGGCAGCCAGCAGGTTGCTCAACCCCTCAATCACAAGACGGTGGTCATCCACCAGAAGCACACGCATCTTTAAAGTTCCCTTCCCAGAAAATCCAATATCACCCGTGTACCCGTCCCCGGCGAAGATTCGATTTGGATGCATCCCCCTAATACCTCTGCCCGCTCGCGCATGAACTGCAGCCCAAAATGGCTCTTTGCTAAGACGGCAGACGCAGCAGGATCGAATCCAATTCCATCGTCCTGGATGGTCATATGAATGGTATGGTCATGCCCTGTAAATAACACCTGCACAACGTGCGCCTGGCCGTGCTTGCGTGCGTTTGAGAGGGCTTCCTGCACGATCCGAAACACCTGCATTTGGGACTCTGGAGGGATCACAGAAGCATCAAATTTTTTATCCGCCTCGAGCTGGGTCCGGATATCATAATTGCTGGTGAAACCCTGCAGATACTGCTGTAGTGCTTCCAAGAACGGCTGGTGCAGGGAAAGCCCGCTGCGCAGGTTCAAGATATATTCGCGTACATCGGCGTGGGTATCACGGAAAACATCCGCCAGGCGGTCAAGCTGTGAAACTGCCGCATCGCCCTTGCCATCCCGTATCTGCTTGGATGCAGCTTCCAACTGGAAACCGGCATACCCCATCACCTGCCCGATGCTGTCGTGCAGCTCGCGCGCCAGCTGCTCGCGCTCGCGCAGGGCGGCCAGCACGCGCTGCTGCTCCAAGATTTGCTCCTGAGCTTGCTTCTGCTCGGTCACATCGTGCAGCATCAGTAACCGACCGACTTCCAGCCCGTGGAAATCTTTGAGCGGAGAGATTGCCAGCGAGTAATATCTAAGGTTCTGCTCATTTCCCAGACAGAACTCAGTCTCGGTACCGTCTTGGACAGCAGCCTGCCCTTCTGGGTAAGCAGGTAGCAGGTCGTTGACCGGCCTACCCCTCGTCTGTTGTGTGGAGATGCCTAGAATCCGCTCCGCAGATGGGTTCATGCTGGCTACTTGCCCTTGATGATCAAGCACCAACATTCCGGTATGCATTTGATCGATGGCCGTCTGGCGCGCCAAGGGCACCGGGTCGAAGATGCGGAAACCAAACAACGCGATGGCATAGGCCAGGTAAGCAAAAACAAACTCTGGTACATAAAGGAGCCAGGCATCCAGTTCGGGAGGTGACCGCACTAAGAGAATCCGGGTAACGATCTGGCCAGTTGCCATTATAAATACCGGCCAGCGGTGCTGGGGTGAACGAATAAACAGCCAGGTAAAAACGATCACGTTGATGAGAGCCAGAACCAGGGAATAAATGAAAAGAATCCCACCTACCTGACCGAAGGACTCAAGCATGGTTCCACTTACCCTGATGTAGTCAGGGATAAGGTCAAAGAAATTGCCGGTCAGGATATACAATGCGCCGAGGAGGGGGACAATCGACAGTAGGGCCAGGTTACGGCGGCTCAGCCAGCGCCCAGGCCAGGCATATTCCAGGATATAGCAGGTGGACGCTGTGGCGCCCGGCAGCCACCACATATCCGCGAACTTGTTCCAGAAGATACTGGTTTCCTCATCGACGGTAAGATAAGCCATGAGGTTACCGGCTACCAGTAGAACGGCGAACAGGCAGCTGATGGCAAACGGCGAGGCACCGGGTACGCTGCGCTGACGCCAACCGTAGACTGCCAGTGTAATCAGCAGCAGGGCTGTCAAGACGGATGGCCAGATTTGGGGAGTGTAGGCGTAGTTCCAGCTCATTCAAGCTCCCCTGAGATCAGGGGCAGTTCGGCATATTGATTAATGAGTTATGTAATCGAAGATCGCAGCGCAATTTGCAAGGATAATTTGATTATACATGGATACCTAAACATAATCAATCAAGGTTGACGTCTTGGAGAAATTGTAGAATTCTCATATCAAAATGAAAATTGGAGAGCCGAGAATTGAGAGAGGCCGTCCAGCTTTCAAAGGGCGACCAGGCTTCAGAAGTTCAGCCTGCGGCAAACGTGCTCCTCAACGCCTTTCAATGGTTCACAGCCCGCTACCCGGGAACCAAGCCTCCTGGTTCACGAACGGCGACTCGTCGTAAAGACGAGTGTTTATCCACAAGATACAGACAGCAGCTTAATCGAGACCTGCTTCCAAGACCAGGACTGGAACCAACGCTGGCGATTTGTCGCTGCTTCTGTTCGGAAAGATATGAAGAAGAGCGCAATCACGGCACTCAATGAACCCATTCCATCAAAATTCACAAGATGAAACACATTATTGGGCTATAATTACCTAATTAACCCAATATAATCTGATCTAATCGAGAGAGCTACCCACCCCAAAAACCCGATAACTTTTATTGGGACTACCATCCAGACCTGATTTTCTTTCTGAAGGTATAAATGGTTGAGCTTCTCAGGACAAAGCTCTACATTCCCAGGAGGCGGACAAATATTGTGCCGCGCCCGCACCTGGTGGAACGGATAAACTCCAGCCTGGAAAAGAAACTCACATTGATCTCAGCCCCGGCCGGGTTTGGGAAAACCACCTTACTCAGCGAATGGCTCTCAAAATGCCCACGCAGAGTGACGTGGCTGTTTCTCGACGAGGGAGACAATGATCCAACCCAGTTCTGGGCATACTTCATGGCCTCCCTGCAAGGACTGCACGCTGACCTGGGCTCCAGAGCATTCGTGCAGATACAATCACAGCAGCCCCCCCCGATAAAATCCATCCTGACGGAACTGATCAACGACCTGGCTGCCTTTTCCGAGCCATTCGCCAGCGTGCTGGATGACTACCATTTTATCGACGCACAGTCCATCCACGAAGCAATGAGCTTCCTGATCGACCACCTGCCGGCCAACGTGCACCTGGTCATCACAACACGTGAAGACCCCGACCTGCCCCTGGCCAGGCTGAGAGCCAGGGACCACCTGACCGAGATCAGAGCGATGGACTTGCGGTTTACGCAGGAAGAGTCGGAGGCATTTTTGCGAGGCGTGATGGGACTGGAGCTCTCCCGGCAGGAGGTGACTGCGCTGGAAGAGCGCACTGAAGGCTGGGCAGTAGGCCTGCAGCTGGCCGGGCTATCGATGCAAAGCCAAACAGACACGAAGTCGTTCATCGCGGACTTCTCGGGCAGCCACCGTTATATTTTGGACTACCTGAGCGACGAGGTGCTGCGGCAGCAGGCAGAAGATGTGCGGACTTTCTTGATTCAGACCGCCATCCTCGACCGTCTCAACGGCCCACTTTGCGACGCCCTGACCGGCCGGACTGACAGCGGCAAACTGCTGGAGTACCTGGAAGCCGCCAACCTGTTCGTGATTCCACTGGATGGGGACCGGCGCTGGTACCGCTACCACCAACTTTTCGCCGACTTGCTGCGCAACCAACTGACCCGCTCGCAACCGGATTCGATCGCGGAGCTGCACCGGAAGGCCAGCCAATGGCTCGAAGCAAACGGGGATATCCAGGCAGCAATCGACCACGCCCTGGAGGCATCTGATGTTGCCTGGGCGGTCCGCCTGATTGGGCAGCACGCGATGTCGAGGTTGTATAAAGGTGAAGTCGCAATGGTTATTGGCTGGTTTGACAGGCTGCCGGAGGCGATCTTTCAAACAGACCCGATGCTGTGCATATACAAAGCATGGGCGCTGGCGCTGATGCAGCGAGGCAGGCGGATGGAAGAAGCGGAGCAGGTCCTGAAAACCGCCGAGCTTGTCCTTGACCAAGTGCAGGCAGGAGAAGAGGTTCGCAAACTGGCAGCAGGACATGCGGCCAGTATTCGAGCGTACCTTCTGCCAACACCATCCCGGGAAGGGAAAGAAACGGAAGTCTTGATTGCTCTTTGTGAAGAAGCGCGGCGGCTCCTGCCCGAAGATGAATTAGCGATCCACAGTGTCATTGCCCTGAAAATTGGTTTCGGATTTTTAATGATTGCAGACCTGGAGGCTGCCAGAAGCGCGTACCAACATGCCCTGGAAGCAGGCCTGGCGGGAGGTAATTATTACTCTGCCGTCTATGGGCCTATCAACCTGGTCCTGATTGCACTGGTTTCAGGTCACCTGAGGGAAGCTCTCGATCTGTGCGACAGCAACATCAACCAGTTCAACCAGATCATCGCCGGACAATATTTCCCGCCAATTGGCGCACTGTATGTGCTTAAAGGCAGCCTGTACCTGGAATCTGACCGCCTGGCAGAAGCGGAGAGAGTTTTAACAGAAGGTCTCGACCTGATTCGCTGGACCGGAGAATCAATCGCACACAGACGAGGCTACGCTGCCCTGGCGCGCCTGCGTGCCATCCAGGAGGACCAGCTGGCCATGTTTGAAGCTGTTAAGACACTGGAGGAAAGCTGGCCGGAGGGCACCCGCTACGCACAGGCTTTGCGCCACCGCCTGTCGCTGCGCCACTGGCCGGATGACCCGCAGGGGATTGAAGAGGCCCAGGCCTGGCTGGAACAATCAGGCATCAAGTTTGACGAGCTGGCTGTGATTAAAGGCATTGACTCGATCAGCGTAGCTTACATGGAGAGCTACCTGAACGCGGCGCACGTCCTGGCGCGCCTGGCGATCGGGAAACCAGGCTCATACCCGTTTGAAAGCGTTCAGGCCTGCCTGGAACGCCAAGAAAATTTTGCCGAAGCCCATGGGTTCGCCAGCTGGGTAGTGGAAATCGGGACCGCCAGGACCTTGCTGTACCTGGCTGAAGGCAAGAAACGCGAAGCGCTGGACAGCCTGGAGGCAGCACTAACCACGGCTGCAGGGTCGGGGATTTTCCGCATGTTCGTGGATGAATGCGATCCCCTGAAACCTTTGCTGGAGGAGCTCAAACAGCGGATAAAGGACGAGGCCTTGAAGGCTTATACCAGCCGCCTGCTGGAAGCCATGAGATGCGGTCCAGCAAGACCTGAAGAGCAGGAGGTACACAAGGAACTGCTCAGCCAGCGCGAGCTGGAAGTGATGCGGTCCCTGGCCGATGGGCTGACCTATGAAGAGATCGGCCAGCAGCTCTACCTGAGCCTGAACACAGTCCAATTCCATGTCAAGAATATTTACGGCAAATTGCTGGTCAACAAGCGAGTGCAGGCCATCGAGCGAGCCCGGGAACTGCATTTGATCTGACCCTGGCTGTAAAACCACATAAAAAGATGCTCAAGGACCACATGATCATGTGGCCCTTTTATTTATCTCCCCCAATAGAATAATCAAAAGCTTTTGGAGGATGCCAGGTCAAAGGAGATAAAAAAAAGAGCGCCAGTGTGAATAATAACCGTTCCGGATTGACCCGTACTCACAACCCGTTCAAGAAGACGAAATTCCCTGCATTTCCTGTGACATTGCTACTGGGTATTGCCGGCCTGTTCGCGATTGCCAGGCCGGCCCTGGCTTTTGAAAACAGGGGCGCCACGGGCAGAACTCTCTCAACGGTACCGTCAATGACACAGGGCCCGACCGATCCCAAAGAGCTGGAGTCCTTCCTGGACGAATTTTTCGCGAGACAAATGGAAGAACACCATATCGCAGGGGCAGCAGTATCCATCGTCAAAGACGGCGAGCTGTTTATCGCCAAGGGTTACGGCTACGCCGACCTCGAGAAGGGCATCCTGATTGACCCCGAACAGACGATCTTTCGCATTGGCTCAGTCGGCAAGGTGTTCACCTGGACGGCGGTGATGCAGCTCGTCGAGCAGGGAAAGCTGGACCTGGAGACGGATATCAATACCTATCTCGACTTTCGCATCCCGGATACCTATCCGGAACCGGTCACCCTCCAGCACCTGCTGACCCATACGTCAGGGTTCGAGGACCGGTGGTTCGGGAGTGCCACCACGGACGCCAATGACCTGCTGCCGGCGCGCGAATGGCTGGTCTCGAATATGTGGAAGCGGGTGAGCCCACCCGGCGATTATGCCAGGTACTCGAACTTCAATGCTATTCTGGCAGGCTACATCGTGGCGCAAGTATCAGGACAGCCGTACGAACAGTATATACAGGAACATATCCTGGAGCCGCTGGGAATGGTGCATTCAACTGCCCAGTGGCCGATGCCGGCGGAACTGCGCCCGTATGCGTCCGTAGGATACACGTATGCCGATGGCGCCTTCCAGGTATTCCCCGATTACACAGGCCAACCAGCCGGCCTGCCGTCCGGCGCTCACCAGGCCAGCGTCACGGACATGGCCCGTTTCATGATCGCGCACCTGCAAGGGGGGCGATACATTGATGGAAACATCTCCGAGGTGCGCATCCTGAACGAAGCCACAGTAAGGCAGATGCACGACACGCTGTACACGCCTGATCCACGCCTGATGGGCACCGCTTACGGCTTTTTCGATTGGAGCGACAACGGCCAGCGAACGCTCGGGCACACCGGTTATTTGCCCCCGATGCACAGCGTGCTGCTGCTTTTGCCCGACCAGAACCTGGGTGTATTTGTGAACTACAACAGCGATGATGTCGGAGATCTGACCGTTCAGCATTTCGGGTTTCAGAGGGCGTTTTTCGACCACTACTTTCCAGCCACTGAGGTCACTCCGATACAGCCTCCGGCGGAATTCGCGGAGCGAGCCGGCCGGTTCGTGGGAACTTATAACACGATCAGCCCATATACCACCCTGGTAAAGATCGGCGGGCTCTTCGGCGGCGGATACACGGTAGAAATCAGCGATTCAGGCGACGGTGCGCTGCTTTTCAAAATGATGGGGCGCGAATGGCGGTTTGTCGAAGTGGAGCCGCTGTACTTTCGACAGGCAGAGGCTCCATTCGCGATCGTGTTTCGGGAGGACGACAGGGGGCGCATCACCCACATGTTTACCGACCTCATGCCCCAGTATGGAATATTAAAGCTGGACTGGTACGAAACGCCTGGATTCAACAGGGCGATAGCCCTGGGCTGCGTCTTGATGTTCCTATCCATGTTCCCCGTGGCAGCGATCCGCCTGGTTCGAAACCGCCGCCTGAGCATTGAACGGAAATCCGCCGTGCGCAGCGCCACCGTGGCAACCTTGATCATCGTGGTGGTCAGCATTCTGAACTTGGTGTTCCTGGTCGGCATGGTATGGGGTGTGATGAAAGCCGTGCAAAACATATTACTCGACCCACCCCTGATCATCAAAATCGTGCTGGGGCTGGGTGTTTTATCCGCCGTGCTGACAGCTGCGGCTGTGGTTTATGCCGTGCTGGCGTGGAAGGACAGCTATTGGGGTTTCACCTACCGAGTTTATTACACACTGGTCACCATCGCAGCGGTCGCTTTTGTGTGGTTCATGCATTACTGGAACCTGCTGGGCTGGCGGTATTAGTCAATCGAGGAGGATAAAAGTGAGAACAGAGACAGTATCACACGACGCAGTAACAGATGGCAAGAAGCAAGTCAAGCAAACGCGAAGAAATAATTCCAATGGAGGTGTTGAGATGAACAAGCTTAGATCATTTAGAGCCGGTTTATTTTCCATCCTGCTGCTAGCCGCAGTGCTGGTGGCTGGCTGCGGCCCTTCAGCCGAGGTAGGCGAACTGCAGAGCGAGTCGCAAACCGTCGAGATGGAGGACGGTGGGCCGGTGCGCGTCGAGATCGACTTCGGCGCCGGCGAGCTGGAGGTGAGCGGCGGAGCGGAAAAGCTGCTGGAGGCCGACTTACCTATAACGTCGCCAAGCTGAAGCCAGAAGTGGATTACAAAGATAATAACCTTGTCGTCTGGCAGCCTGATTCCGAAGGCCTGACATCCGTGCGAGGGATAACGGACTTCCGCAATGAGTGGGACCTGCGCCTTTCCGTCGAGGTGCCCATGGATCTGAGTGTGGACGTGGGCGCGGGGACCAGCGCCCTGAATCTGGGGGGACTGTCGTTAACCGGCCTCGACGTCAGCCTGGGCGCGGGCAAAAGCACGATCGACTTGAGCGGTGGCTGGGCTCGTGACCTGGACGTCAAAATTCAAGCCGGCGCGGGCGAAATCAACGTACTGCTCCCCAAAGACGTGGGCGTCCGCGTTGAGGTTGAGACTGGTTTAGGCACGATTAACGCTCCGGGTTTAACTCAGGCTGGAGACGTCTACACCAACGCCGCCTATGGCGTGTCAGATGTGACGATTCAGATAGCTATCGAGGCCGGTATCGGCCAGATAAACCTGGAAGTAGTCGAATAAGAGGCTGCTGGAAACTATAAGATTATGTAAGTATTGAAATGAAGAAACGAAGAGTCTGGTTATGGACAGCGGGTGGGGTGGTGGTATTAGTCGCCGGGGTGATTGTAGGAGGCCTGGGTATATTAGGCCGCCTTCCCTGGCAGAGCGGTAAAGTCTATGAAGACCCACAAGGGCGCTTTACGATGGAGACTGACCCGAGCTGGGAACAGGTCGAGACGGATGGATCGTACACGCAGTTCAAGGTGCCTGAGCCACCGGTAAATATCTACATCCAGATCCTCGACGCCAGTACGGTGGATGAGGCATTTTCCCAGGCGATGGAAACGTTGGGATTCGATACGGGGCTGCTAAGCGGAGACAGCGTCACTACGTACGGCGACTGGAATGCCTACCAGCAGGATGACAGCGCGGGTATAACCTACGGGCTGGCAGGCCAGATCGTGGGCGATAATGCCATGGTAATGATCGTGAAGACAGACAAGCCGTCCGTGTCGGTAGAAAATGCCGACATCCTGCGCGCGCTGATGTCGATCAAGATCGCCGGACAGGAAGAGATGGTTTTGGATACCTTCACAGACGTGGAAGCCCTGGTGCAGAAAGAGGTGGACAGGCTGGAGGGAAGCATCCTGTCGATTGCGGTTGTACACGAGGGTGAGATTGTATACACCTATACTTATGGGCAGGCCAACCCGGCACAAGGGATAGCGGCGGACTCGCAGACTATCTTCCAGTACAGATCGATGACGAAAGTGGTGACTGCCAGCGCGCTGATGCAATTAGTGGAAAAGGGTCTGGTAGACCTGGAGGCCTGGCCGGGTGAATATATCCCCGAGTTTCCCGAAAGTTGGAAGGTGACCGTACGCCAGCTGCTGACCCCATTAGGGATGGAGCCAACCAGTTTCCCGTTTGTCGAGGCGGATGAACGCTATGCCAAAGACCAGTATCCGGCGGATAAGATCGACGGTTTCGTAGCGGAGCTGAACGATTATCGCGGCCCGGGCCAGGATCAGATGGTGCTTCAAAATAGCGAACCCTTCGTAACCCTGAATGATTACCAGATTCTGCCTCCCTGGGGAGGCCTGCGCGGCACACCCGCCGACTTGACCCATTTCGTGCAGATGCATCTGAACGGCGGGCGCTATGGTGATGCCCAGATTTTGAAGCCGGAAACGGTCGCCGCCATGCAGGAAATGCAATTCTCCACTGATAGCTCGCCGCTTGG
>MEWP01000164.1 GCA_001775395.1 candidate division Zixibacteria bacterium RBG_16_53_22
CGAGGATATATAACGCATGATCGGAACGAGCGAGGATATATAACGCATGATCGGAACGAGCATGCCGAATTCAGGAATCGGGATCACCCCTATGCCATTTGAATTTTCTCGAGTGAAAATTATCGGTGGCCTGATGATCGGGTTATTCATCTTTCATTTGCTATTCGCGCCGACTCTCGATCACGCCCAGGGCGGAGTGGAAGGCCTGCCATTCGAGTTGAAGTTGATAGAGCAGAATAGGGATTTGTTGGGAATCAGCGATAGGCAAATCAAAAACCTGGAATCAATAAGCAAAAATGTCATTGAGAAAACCGCCACAATCGCCAGGCAGGCGGAAATTGTGCTGGCCACTTTAAGCGATTTCTCATGGGATGTGGGAAGAAACGACAGCCTGCTTATACGTCACCTTTTTCAAGATTACTACGGTCTTCTGATAAAAAAGAAGGAAGCTGAAACGGAGGCCTTGAAGAAAATGCAGTCGGTATTGACACCTCATCAGCTTGCTATTTTGGGGCCCGCGGCCCAAGGCGATTCAGCGAGTTCGCAGGATAAATAACTTGAATGGGCAGATTGCCCGGAAACAGATCAATCAGGAGGAAATGGGAGAATCCAAACGCCAAGCTTAAGATGCCTTAGAGCAAATTGTTGTCCTTTGCCGTGATGTCGTTGCAAGCGAGTTATCTTCGCTGTAAGGGCACAAGGCCCTACCGCATTTGAAGCCATAGCTACAGTCGATCATAATTTTGCGCATACGGATCCCGTCACTTCGTGTTCGGGAAAAACATGTCGCTTGGTCTCAATTAGCCTTATGGCAGGAGGAATTATGAAAAAGCAGATACAGATCCTGATAATTGCGCTATCGGTGATTGTGGCGTTTGTCATGGTGGCAGATGCGCAAGGAGGTTGGCGACCGCTGGAGAGCGGAACCGATACCTATCTTTTTGACGTAGCCTTTGCCAATGACTCCATAGGAATTGCCATCGGTTCCGGCACGACGATAGTCCGCACCATAGATGGAGGTCAAAACTGGACTCTCAATTTTCTTGATCTGGAGGCATTAAACTATTCTGCGGACATGGCCGAAGGAGGCCGCGGAGCCATCATTATCGGGGGTGCCATAGCGAGGACAATCGACGCCGGCGTAACCTGGAATCTGATTATCGATGAAATCGGGGGATATTTTGATATTGAATTCCTGGATAATAACATCGCTGGCGCCGTTGGGTGCAACGCCATCTCGATTCCGCGACTGACCCTATCGACGGATGGTTGGTCGACTTATTCCGATACGGCTTTCTATATCGAGCACGAGGGAAACTGGCACAGTGGCAGTTTCCGTGGAATAGGGTACGCCGATTCTAACAATATCTGCATGGCCGGTATAGCTCTGGATATCGCGTCCGACATGGGAGCAATCGTGCGAAGCACGGATGGCGGTGGAAGCTGGAGCACGGTCTATTGGAATTGGCATTTGCTTCTTGATATTGACTTCCCTTCCCCTGCGACAGGGTATGCAGTCGGCACAGAAGGATTCATTGTCAAGACAACCGATGGAGGCGCCAATTGGGATTCATTGCGCAGCGGCGTGGAGGTTATCCTATGGAGCCTTTCCCTTATCGATGACATGACCGGCATCGTCGTTGGGGAAGGCGGGAAAATAATCGGCACCACCGATGGGGGCCAGACCTGGATTTCGCAGGAAAGCGGCACCTCCGTTGCCCTGCGCGGAGTGGAGATGCTGAGCCCCAACGTGGCTTACGTTGCGGGCGATTCCGGAACAATCCTCTATACCGAAAACGGCGGTTGGCCGTCGGAAGACTGCGACTACGCGGTGGGCGATATCAACGGCGACGGCTCAGCTAATGGTATCGATGTCACCTATGGTGTTCGCTATTTCAAAGGTGGCAGCGCGCCTCCGGACTCGTGCGATTGTCCGCCTTTGGCATTTCCGTTTTACGCGGCCGGGGATGTCAACGGCGACTGCGTCTTTAACGGAATCGATATAACATACTACGTGGCATACCTCAAACGCCTGCAGCCGGTGCTACGCTACTGCGCGGACTGCCCGCCGCTCGGATACATCACAAACAAGATCATTAAGACAATTAAGCGAGGCGATGAATGAAATCCGGATTGACGACTTTGATGTTTTGCTTTGCCTGCGCATGCCTCGCAGGTGACACTGTCGGCGACACGATTTTCCCCGCCGAAAAGTCCATGTCGGAATTCTCTGAGGCAGCGAAGGATGATACTGGCGATAAGGCGCAAGAAATCAGGAGCTCGACCAGCGATAAATCGAGCGCACCGCTTCCCTATTCGCGAGGGCAAGATAGGCCAACGCCCGGCTTGCTCGATCGGCATGACTTCACTGATAATCCGGCGTCAAAGATGCTTCAAGGGGGCGACGATATCTCCGACGCCGTTATCATCACCGGCATACCGTTTATCGACTCCGGCACAACGGAGGGCTACACCGACGATTATCGGGGAACATGCGGCTATGATGAGAATGCGCCGGACGTGGTATACGCCTATACTCCGGATACAAGCATTGCCATCGACATAAGTCTATGCAGCTCGCCCATGATCTGGGATACCAGATTATACGTCTTCGAAGTTTCCCCCGATGTCGAAATTGCGTGCAACGATGAAGGGTGCAGCAGCTTGTCGAGTCTGCGATTTGTCCAATTGAGAGCGGGAATAACCTATTACATCGTTGTCGACGGTGTAGAGATTCAGAGCGGCCCTTATGTCATAACAGTAAAAGGCCATGCCCCCTGCAACCTGGAGATCCCTCCCGATGTGATTGAAGAAGGTGAGCCTCAATGCGGGGCTGATTATATCGACACCTATAATGGTGGCTGCAACTCGGAACCCTCCATTTTCCAGGAGATACCGCTGAATGTTATTATCAAGGGTACCAGCGGAACCTACGTATCCGATGAAGTCGAATTTCGAGATACGGATTGGTTTGCAGTCTCGGTAGATCAGCCATCGACCTTGACCCTGAAAGTAGCCGCCGAATTTTCACCTCTGGCTTTCATTATCGATCCCCTGCCGGAAGGTTGCCTCGAATTCACGCTGTTGAGGCGGGCGATTGGCGATGTATGCGACACGTTGTTATTGACCGAAATCGTTCCCGTGGGGACCTATTGGCTTTGGATCGGACCTTCCAGCTTTTCAGGCTGGCCCTGCCCGTTGACTTACGTAGCATGGGTAAATGTCGAGCCTTACTTCTGCAATCCGGAAATGGAGATTCATGTTCCCGGCGATCTGCCCTTCGCCTATTCCGGAACGACATGCGGCCATATCGATGATTTTCACTGGACCTGCCTGGGAAACTACTATAGCGGTGATGATATTCTTTTCGGGCTTACTGTCGATTCCTCGATAATGCTCGACTTGACATTGGATCCACATGATACGCCCAACACCGGCTTCCTGATAGATGACGATTGCCCTCCGAGCAGGTTCTCCTGCATAGCCTCCGAGTCGAATCCCGATACCGGCGCCTATGGCTTATCGCACGTTCAGCTTGAGGCGGGGACCTGTCATATCCTCGTCGACCTTCGTCAAAACGCAGGGTGTATCGGGGCCTTCGATCTATCCCTTTCCGAATCGGAGCCATTCAGGCGCGGGGATCGATGCGAAGACCCATTCATAATTCCCGAATCGTTCCCCTTTACCGATTCAAACAACACATGTGATTTTGGCGACCAATGCCAATTGTGGCGCACCAACAATAAGGATGTCATATATGAAATGGAGCTCGCCAGACCTTACGATTTAACGATATCCCTGTGCGGGTCAGATTATGACACCAAGCTGGGAGTATTCGCCGGAAATTGCTGCAGCGGCCCCGGCAGCGAGCTATACCTAAATGATGACCAGTGCGGCGTTCAATCGGAGATTCTGGGGCATTTTGACGCCGGCATTTACTATGTGGTGGTCGACGGATTCTCATTTTTCTGCGGCGATTATATCTTAAGGGTATTTGAGACGGTCCCATGCGTGGTTCAATGCCCACCTGATGCATTGCCCGAAGACGAGCCGGACTGCTTTGACGGGTATATCGACGATTTTAACTATGGTTGTGCTTCGAATCCCCCTTCATTCAGTCCGATTGAACTGGGGCAGCAAATATGCGGCCGGGGAGGGACCTACTATCTCGAGGGGATCGAACGCCGTGATTTCGACTATTATAGTCTCGCCCTGCAAGAAAGCACTCTGGTCAAATTCAATGTGATAAGCGAATTCCCGGTCTCCATATTTGCCTATGACGCCGGTCCGGGAGATTGCACGGGGCAGACCTTCCTTGGCTGTTCCCTGGGGACAGTTTGCGACGCCACTTCTCTCACATTAGATTTACAGTCCGGTCTTTATTGGATTTCAATTGTGCCAACTCCCATAAGCGGCTGGCCCTGCGGCCTTACGTATCTGCTGCAATGCATACCTCTGGAATGCCGGTATTTCGCGGGCGACATAAATGGCGATAGTCTCGCCAACGGCCTCGATGTCACTTATGGCGTGATTTTCTTCAAAGGCGGAGGCGCGCCGGCGGTCGATTGCAGTCCGCCCTGTATGGCGGTCCCGGATCCTTTCTATGCGGCCGGCGACGTCAACGGTGACTGCCGATTCAACGGCGTGGATATCACTTTCTACGTGGCCTACTTGAAGAGGCTTCAGCCGAGCCTGAAATACTGCGAGAACTGCCTTCCAGGAAATCGTTAGAGATGCATTTATGAAAAAAGGCGACGGAAGACAGCCGGATTTGAACAGGAGTAAGCGGCTTTTGTCAGGGATGAGTATCGACAAGGAGGCCGGGATTGAATGAATGGGCGATCAGGGATCGCTGGAAAGAGATCGATGGCAGATGCGAATGCAGTGACGGAGGCCATGGTCATGAGGGGCGCTGTTATCGGAAACTCACTTTCGTAAGGCGAGGATATAACTGCAGAGAAGGTTGGGACATAAAAAAGGAATATGGCCATGGCGGCGTCAACAGGCGAATTGTGACCGGTTTCAAGATAATTTGCATGGAGTGTCTTAGAAATAATTACCAGAAAGGAGATGTTTCGGCAGGAAATGATGGGAAAACAAACGCCTTTTTGAGGCAGTCGGTTGTGGAAAACGGCAAGGACGCCGAGACGTGACGAAGAATTTTCGGAGGAATTATGAGAAGGTTACTACCGTTCTTACTTAGTCTATTTGTCCTGCCCATCTGCTACGCATCGCCGGGCAGCGAATTGTTCAGGACGAACCCCAACGTCAAAGCAAAAGTCGCAAGCCAGGCTCTGCCGCGGGCGACCCAGGGAATGATCCTTCAGGGCGGCGATAACATCAGCGACGCCACCGTTATCGGTTCCATTCCTTACAGTGATACCGGAACGACAGAAGGGTATGCGGACGACTACCTGGGAAGTTGCGGATATGACGGCGGGTCACCCGATGTAGTTTACTCTTACTCGCCGGTTCGGGACACCGAATGGGTCGAAATCAGCATGTGCACCGACAGCGCCAATTATGATACGAGGTTGTACGTTTTCGAAAATGATCCGGATAACGAAATTGCGTGCAACGATGATGGCTGCCCCTGGAGCAATCAATCCTATCTCGACCATATCAGGATGCTGGCGGGCAATATTTACTATATCATCGTCGACGGTTACGATGGCGGCTACGGTCATTATGTCATCAACTTCAATTTCACGACTCCACCTCCGCCTGTCCCGCCGAATGATAATTGCGAGGACGTAACGCCGGATACTCTTATTGATGGGGAAGTCATCACATGGTTGGGGGACAATTCGGGCGCCACCAACGACTGCAATTTGACAAGCCCGAATGCAGAAGTATGGCATGCATTTACCGTCAATGAGAGGATGGATATCGCAATTGACGCTTGCGGCACAATTCCGTCGCTATCGAACGCTTTTATCGTAATCATGCCGTATTGCCCATGTTCCGGCTATGTTTTTGCAGATTCCTATGGTTGGGATGAATGCGGTGATGGAAATTGGACGCTCCATTTCTATAACTTGATGCCCGGCACCTATTATGTGCCCGTGTTTTCGGACGAATCGATTGAGCCGACGCACCCTTATCAGCTTCAAATAATAGGCAGGACTTCCTTGCCGCCACCAACCAACGACAGATGTGTCGACGCCATGCCAATAGGGGATGTGACTGACCTCAGTTTCTCCAATATTTATGCCACGCCGGAATATGATCCAGGTGAGCCGAACTGCATGGAGTCGAATGATATCTGGTACGTTTACACAGCGCCATATGACTGCATCTTGAAAGTGGATTTGTGCGGCAGCCGTTTCGATAGTCGTCTGGCCGTTTACGATGGATATTTATGTGATCCTTTGCCAAATATGCTTGTATGCAGCGGCGAAGGCCTGTGCGGTAATCCGGATTGGGGACGAGATCCCGAAGTTGCTTTCCGGGCTGTGGGAGGTCAGCAATATCTATTCCAAGTAGGCGGGGATTTCTCCTGGGGCGAACCGCGGCGAATAGGTGAGGGTAATATTACGGTCACGGCCACATTGCCCGTGATTGCCGTATCGCCATCGGAGGTATTGGGACAGACCTCAAGGGGCGGCATGGACTCGGAAGTTATCCAAATAAGCAATATAGGCACCGGAGACCTTACTTTTTCACTAAGGTGTTCCCAGGATTCGATTAGAATAGCACGTACACAGCCGATCGATATATCTCGGCTGAATGTGGGGATCCATCAGGAAAAGCAATCTCCTATTGCCCTTGACAAACTCCCCGCCGAGCCGGGAGCAATACCTTCTGAAAATCTCATCCGAGAAATGCCCGCTCGCATATTGCAGGGCGGCGAGGACATAAACACGGCGACTCCCGTAACGGAGATTCCGTTTGCCGCTGCAGGCACAACGATCGGATATGCAAACGACTATGCAGGTGTATGCGGCATCGATGCCGGGGCTCCTGATGTGGTTTATTCTTATACGCCAGTGGAGCCGGAAGAATATATTACCATAGATTTGTGTTCCTACTATACAGATTTCGATACCCGCTTATACGTTTTCGAAAATGATCCCTTAACGGAGATTGCCTGCGATGATGACGGGTGCCTTTTCATAAGATCCAGATTATCCAGCGTGCCCATGAATTTCGGCAATATTTATTATATAGTCGTCGATGGCTTTGGTACTGGAGCCGGCAATTACATGATCAATGTTTCACGCGGATATCCCTATCCTCCAAATGATAACTGCGACAGCGTCGTCCCCTCGAATCTCTTACCCGGTGACACTCTCACATTCACGGGAAACACGGCCAATGCCACCAGCGACTGTCCGCAATACTCTGGTTTTGCCGAGGTCTGGGAGGCCTTTACAATCGATGTTCCCATGAATGTGACCATTGACCTTTGCAATACCAATCCGCCCCAATTTCTCTGGAATCAACTTCTTGTAGTCGGCTGCCCATGCCAACAGGCGATCGATTATTCGTTTTTTGATGCCGACGCATGTGCGGACGGCAATGAGGCGCTGTATTTTAGCGCGCTTCCCCCGGGTACTTATTACTACCCCCTGGCTTCAAATTGGGAAGAGGCAGGACCGTATACGCTCAATATAACTGGGGAAGTTTATGTTCCCTGTGAGCTTGAACGCCCGGCCGGAGCCATACCCGAGAATGAACCGCAATGCTATGATGGTTACATCGATGAATTCAACGGGGGTTGTGAGAGCTTTCCGCCGTTTTTCGGCAGGATAAACGAAGGTGATACCATCTGGGGGGAATCGGGCACTTTCCTGCTGGATGGTGTGGAAACGCGCGAAGCTGATTGGTATGAATTCCGCTTGCCCTGGCCAGCTCAAGTGACTGTCACCTCGGTCGCCGAATTTTCCCAGCTTCTGATACTCATCAAGTTGGGCGATCCCATCCCATGCGACTACTGGGTTGAAGGCGCTGCCGAGGCCCTTGACTGCGATACGATTACATTAAATCAACAGGTACTTCCAGGGATTTACGCGATATATATCGCGCCCAACACATTCTCGAGATGGGAGTGCGGCCTTAATTACGTCCTTACCCTCGATCTGGTAACCACGTGGCTTTCTACCGACGTCACAGAAGGGACAATTCCTGAAAGAAGCTCGACCGATATCACGGTCTATATGAATGCCGCCGATCTCGAAGAAGGAAATTACTCCGGCCTGATCGACATCAGCAGCAACGATCTTTCAGATCCCGAGGTGCAAGTGCCGGTCAGCCTGATTGTCAGTGATGGCTGTTCATATATCCCTGGTGACATCAACTTCGATGGGCGCGCTAATGGGATCGATGTCACGTTCGGGGTAGTCTACTTTAAGGGCGGCAATCTGCCGCCCATTGACTGCGTTCCGCCCTGTGTCGGGATTCCGGATCCGTTCTACGCGGCCGGCGATGTCAATGCCGACTGCCGATTTAACGGGATCGATATCACTTATTTCGTGGCCTATCTCAAGCAAATCCAGCCGGCGCTGCTCTATTGCCAGGACTGCCCGCCGGCGGGAGCTTCAGGTGGAATCGGCGCCGACGAAATTACCAAAGTGAAGCCGGAGCTTCGTCTGCTCAACAGGCGTGACGGCCTTGATTCAAAATGACTTCGCGCATGCGAGTCTCCTTGTGATTGGTTGGGAGCCCCGGTCTTGACAGCAAGGCCGGGGCAGGAAAATGGTCAGGTCGGCAATGATTAAGGAATATTCAAGAAGGCGAATGCCCCACGAATACAAACCAAAGGAGGCGCTATTGATGTAGAATTCGAATATTGCCAACAGGCAATTCGACGAGTGATGCAGACAAATTGACAACAGGGAATCAGGTGAAAGGCTGCCCGATGAGGCAGAAATTATCAGGCGAGCGGAGATTCAACGGCACGATGCGTTGAGCACCAGGGAGCTCTTTA
>MEWP01000165.1 GCA_001775395.1 candidate division Zixibacteria bacterium RBG_16_53_22
GAAAATGATGACCTTGTCGGCCCCTATCTTGATAAGCTCATCGGCCAGTCCGGAGACGTTGTCACCTATCAGGACCGAGGCCACTTTCCCGTCCTTCTCATCGGCCATTTTCCTCGCGAGGCCGACCGCCTGCCTGGCCGCCGAGGATAATTTCCCGTCCTTGACTTCCGCGAATGTCAACATCCCGGAACCACCTGCCATCGCCTACTCCTTTCTCGTCCCATGCTGCTCCGTCCGAATGGCGCGCTGTATCTCAAAATAAACATCATCATAACTTGCGTTTGCTTTTTTCATGGCGCGGGCCATGTCGTCATGCTCGGGGAAAATCAATCTCCGCCCCTCGATTTCCGCCACCTTGACTGAAACATCGCCTCCCGAGGTCGCCACCGTTATTTGCCGTCGAGCCAGTTTCAGCCTGCTGGCTGTCCCCATCCTGATTCCCAGCGTCGTTCCCGTTCCAAATATGACTTTCGCCAATTTATCTTTTTTATCCGGCTCGCACAAGACTGAAAGCAGGTGCGCGGGACGATTCTTTTTCATGATGATCGGCGTTACGAAAACATCGAGCGCCCCGGCCCGCAACAGTTCGTCCATGAGGCCGCCCAGGTTCTCCGAGGTTATCCTGTCAAGGTTCGATTCCAGCAGCGCCACGGTGTCGAACTCCAGGTCGGTGGCGGGCTCCCCAATCATCACCCGAAGCAGGTTCGGCAGTCCCTTGATGAATTTGCTCCCCGCTCCGTAACCGATATTCCGAACGACGAAATCGCCGGGCTCGGTAAATGAGGCCAGGGTGGTGAGAATTGCGGCCCCGGTGGGTGTTGTCATTTCGAAATCGTTGGAGGTTACCCTGACCGGAAATCCCTTCACCAGCACCGCCGTGGCTGGGGCCGGGACCGGCATCTGCCCATGCGCGGTCGCCACGCTTCCCGCGCCCAGCGGCAGGGGAGAGGAGTATATCTTGTCTATTCCGAGCAGTTTCAGGCCGGCCGCCGCGCCGCAGATATCGATTATGGCATCGACCGCCCCGACCTCGTGGAAATGCACCTTCTCGACCGGCTCTCCATGCGCCAGGGCTTCGGCCTCCGCCAGGCGATTGAATATGCGGATGGCCTTCTCCTTGACATCAGCATCGAGGCGCGAGCCTAATATGATCTTGTTAATTTCCTTTGGGATGCGTTCCGGCTGTTTGGCTCGAATCTCGACACCGAATTTGGTGCCCTCGACAAGATTTTTCTGAACTTTCCGGGCAGAAATATCATATCCGCTTAAGCCAAGCTTGTCGATCTCAGCCTTGAGCTCCCCAATTGGCAAGCCGGCATCGAGGAGCGCCCCGATTATCATATCCCCGGCCACGCCGGAGAAACAGTCGAAATAAACTATCGCCATTCCGTTACTCTCGGGTAAAAGTGTAGGTCGGGTTCATGGAGTCCGGCGACAGCCGGACGGCGGAACCCGACATTTATGAGAAGAAAAAGCACCCGATTGTTTTCCAGAATGCCATTCCAGTTCCTTTTTATTCCTCGGGATGGAAGCGTATTTTGCAGCGACATCTTGAGGCTCTTTTCCTTTTCCATTCCTTTTCTCTCTCTTTTCGCGATCGGGGCCCATACGGGTCCAAAGCGACAAGCCCCGACGCGCGATGCGGCGTTGGTATACCAATTTTCAATTAATAACCCTGCGGCCTTGTTCCCTTTTTACTGTTTCCTGCTTTCTGTTTCCTCTCTCACTCAGTCCTCAGCACTCAGTCCTTTCTTTTCCAACTCAGGACTCAGGACTCAGGACTCAGGACTCACGACTCATGACTATCTTGATGGCTGCCACGGCCGCGCCGAAACCGTTATCGATATTGACCACCGTCACGCCCGGCGCGCATGAGTTCAGCATCGCCAAAAGCGCCGCCAGGCCCTGAAACGACGCCCCATATCCGACCGACGTCGGCACCGCGATCACCGGCGCCGGAGTCAGGCCGCCCACCACCGAGGCCAAAGCGCCTTCCATGCCGGCCACCACGATTATGACTTTGGCCTCCTGTATCTTATCCCGATGAGCCAGCAGACGATGGATGCCCGAGACGCCGACATCATAAATCCGCTCTATCTTGACGCCAAACGCCTCGGCCGTAACGGCGGCTTCCTCGGCTACAGCCATATCTGCCGTGCCGGCGCTGACCACCGCCACTAAGCTGCCAATCTTCTTGTTCCGGCCGGGCTTGCGAAGGTAAATTATTCGGGCCACCTTATTATATTGCGCACCCTTGAATTTTCGCCTTATCTTGTTGTACACTGGCGATTCCACCCGCGTAACTAATACATCCGAGCCCGCCTTCACCATCCGCCCGAAAATACGCACGATCTGCTCATCGCTCTTGCCCGGCGCGAATATTACCTCCGGGACTCCGGTCCGAAGCGAGCGATGATGATCGAGCTTGGCGAAACCGAGGTCCTCAAAGGGAAGGCCATCCAGCCGCTTCGCGCCCTCATCGGCAGTCATCTGCCCGCGTGCGACAGCTTCAAGGATATTTTTTATGTCGGGAATTTTCATCGTCCTTTTCGTATTCGTCAAGCGGAGAGACGAACATCGGCGCCCTGCAGTTGATCTTCGAGCCCCGACGCATAATCCCATAAGAGCGCCCTGATTTCATCGACTGACAATAGCCTGTTGATTGCGGCCCTGATTGTGGCGCTTCCCGGATGTCCCTTCAGGTAGTGGCAAAAGTGGGCCCGCATCTTGAACACACCCCGCGGCATGCCGTAATGCGCTATCATCATATCGAGATGATTCAGGGCCATTTCGATCTTCTGCCGCGGTTTCGGCTCCGGCAGAATCTCGCCGGTGGCCAGGTAATGCTTGGTCCTATGGAATATCCAGGGATTGCCCATCGACCCTCGCCCAATCATGACCGCGTCGCACCCGGTTCGCTCGAACATGCGAACGGTGTCCTCCGGCGTGAAAATGTCGCCGTTGCCGATTACGGCAATCCCCACGTGATCCTTGAGCCGGGCTATCATTTCCCAATCGGCGTCCCCCGAAAATCCCTGTTCCCTGGTGCGCGCATGAAGCGTCACGGCGACGGCGCCGCGATCTTGGATAACCTTCCCGGCCTCGAGATAAACCAGCGAATCGGAATTCCATCCGGCGCGAATTTTCACCGTAATCGGAATCTCCACGGCATCGACAACCGCCGAGACGATCGCCCCCAACAGCTTCAAGTCCTTGAGGATTGAGCTGCCGCCGTTCTTATCCACTACTTTTCTGGCCGGGCATCCGAAATTGATATCGATAAAATCCGGACTCGACGAGGCCGCTATTGCGGCCGCCGCCGCCATTCGAGCCGGAATGGAGCCGAATATCTGTATTCCCAAAGGCCGCTCCGATATATCGAACTTCAAAAGCTCCCGGGTGTGTCGGCAGTTTCTCACAAGTCCCTCGGATGCCACAAGTTCCGATACGGTCATGTCGGCTCCATGAACCCGCGCGATTTTGCGGGCCGGCGAATCCGAAATTCCGGCCATGGGAGCGTATATTATTGTCTTTGAACGCTTAAAGTTTAAACTCATCGTTCCGACAATATAAAGGAAGCCCCTTGATCAGGCAAGGCCATTTGAGGGACGATTTTCTAAGTGTCGTAACAAACGGTTGACAAAATCAGGCCGTTGATTCAAATTGCGGTGGCACCCTTTGAGGGAGGGAAATATGCCGGAGATTATTGTAAAGTTCGAGGACAAAGTCATCGAAAAATTCATTACTGAAAAAAAGCGGATCACGATTGGACGTACGCCCGATAACGACATCGTGCTCGACAACAGAGGGGTTTCACGCCGGCATGCGCAGATCGAATTCAGCGAAAACCAGGCGGTCATAATCGATAACGAAAGCCTCAATGGCACGTTTGTCAATTCCCGCCGGGTGTCTGAGGAAATCCTCAAAGACAGCGATACGATCAATATCGGTAAGTATTCCCTTGTCTTCCATTCCGCCATCGAGCGCGGCGGCTCGCCGTTTGAAATGGATGGCACCATGGTTCTGCAGACCAAGAAGCAGCGCGAGCTCCTGGCCAAGGACAGACGCGACAGGGAACTTACCTCCAAGTCCGGCAGCTCGCTCCTCCTGGGTGAAGCCGGCGCTGATTTCGAGCAGTTCCCGATCGAGCGGAACGTCATCACCATCGGCAAATCCTCATTGGCCAACGTCAAGGCCAAAGGCCTCACGGTCTCCAAGATCCAGGCCAAGATCGTGAACGAAACCGAGGGTTTCTGGGTTGTCAACCTCGGCCGCAAGGGGAAGACAAAAGTCAATGGAGAGGAAGTCGAGCGCCATCTCCTCAAGAACGACGATATAATTCAAGTAGGAAAGACGGTATACCGCTTCGTAGAAAATAGAGCCTAAATGAAATACGGTTTTTTCTCCGACGTCCACGCCAACTTGGAGGCGCTGAAGGCCTGCATCATCGATTTTCGCTCCGAGAAACTCGACAAGCTGTTTTTTTTGGGTGATGCCGTCGGATATGGCCCATTCCCCGATGAATGCGTCAAGCTCATAAACGAGGTCGCCAGTGTCAAGCTCATGGGTAACCACGATTATGCCGCCCTGGGCCTGATGGAGACCGACTACTTCAACCAATACGCCGCCGAATCGATGGGCTGGACCAAGAGTTCTATTTCCCGCAAGACAACCGAGATCATGTCCGATTTCGACATTCAATATGCGATCGAAGACATCCTCCTGGTGCATTCATCCCCCAAGGAACCTGAGTTCTGGCACTATATCCTGGATATGGACGATGCCCGCGAGAGCTTCGATTACTTCAATCAGCACTTGTGCCTCGTGGGGCACACGCATCGACCGTATATCGTCTACAAAGATGAATCGGACGAGGTTTTCCTGTCGAAACAGGCCGAGGAAGAACTGATCGAGGGCCGCCGCTACCTGGTCAACATCGGCTCGGTTGGCCAGCCCCGCGACGGCGACCCGCGAAGCTGTTACTTGATCTTCGACAATGAAAAGAAAACCATCAGGCATAAAAGGGTAACTTATAACGTCAAGGCCACCCAGAAGGATATGGCCAAGATCGGTATGCCTGATTATCTCATCGAGAGACTGGCCGTAGGCCGATAACGATTCTTTATTATTCGGAGGGGATTTTGTCTTTTTATAAGCGTTTGACTATTTTTATACTCATCCTGACAGGCATGATCATGTTCCTCGGGCTGTTGCCGGGAATCGCCCAATCGGCGAGAATATTCGATGCTGGCAGCCTTTTCACGACAGCGCCGCCGCCGCGCGCCGTCGATTCAAAATGACATCGGCCTGCGCCTGGCTGGGGGACGGGCGGACCCTCTAATACGGCCGGCAGTCTCTAATTATTCTCGTGGAAATGCCGATTTAAATAAAGCAGCGGAATTTAAGCGGCCAAGCTTGGATTATAACGGGGCCGAAAACGTCTTATGGGGATACTCGATTTATGCTTAAAAAATTCTCCGGCTCGATCCTGTACGTCCTGATCTCGCTTCTGGTGATAAGCCTCTACCTCGATCGCCACCAGAGCCTTGAAAAGCTCGAACTGGCGATTCAGGATACCATGTTCAAATTGCGCGGCACGAAAGACGTTGCCCAGGATGTCGTCATTGTCGGAATCGACAACCGAGCCCTCGAGGCAGTCGGCAAATGGCCGTGGAATCGCGATAAGCTGGCGCACCTTGTCGATGCCATCGCCGCCCAGGACCCGAAAACCATCGTCCTGGATATGACGCTTTCGCCCGACGAGAACCAGAAAGCCGCCGGTTTCAACGACTCGCTGGCCAGGTCCATCTCGATCGCCGGCAATGTTGTCTTCGGATTTCATTATTCTCAGAACGATGCTGCCTCGGGCATGATGTTCCCCGCCGGCCTCATGAACAGCTCCATCAAGGAGTTCGATGACCCGTCGTCGTTCTCCAAGTATCCGCCCCTGGCCGTTTCGCGCATCTACCCGCCGGACGCCGCGCTGGCCGATTCCGCCAGATTCCTGGGTTTCATCAACGTCAATATAGATAACGACCGCAAGATTCGCCGGCAGCCTCTGGTGGTCGGTTTCAGGGGCGAGTTCTTCCCGTCAATCCATGTGGCCGCTGCCGCCAATTATCTAGGGCTGCGCCGGAACGACCTCGAAATCAAAGTTGGAAATGGCATCGCCCTGGGTTCGAGAATCGTCCCCACCGACAGATCCGGCCAGATGAATATCAACTTTAACGGCCCCGCCGGGACTTTCAAGACCTTTTCGGCCGCCGACCTGTTGAGCAGGCAGATCGCGCCCCATGAGCTTTCCGGAAAACTGATCCTGGTGGGTTATACCGGCCCGGGGGCCACCAATATCTATAGCACGCCGATCAGCCCCAGCTTCCCCGGCCTGGAGCTCGATGCCAATATTATCGAGAACATCATTCACGACAACACCCTCAGGGGCGCCGGCGGCACGATAAATTTAAACCTCATCGTTCTTATCGTCATCGGCGCATTCTGCGCCTTCATCCTGCCGAAGATATCCCTGCTGAACAGAATCGCCGTGCTTGTCATATTCCTGGTGGTGCTGTTGAATCTGAACTTCATTCTCTTCTCGAACTTCAATGTGGTCACCAAGACATTCTACCCGGCGCTCGAGATTGTCTTCTTTCTCTTGGCCGCGCCGGTTGTCAGGATCGGCAAGGAGTCCGCTGCCGAATCCGGCGACGAGGATGATGAAGTCGATTACGAGTCACTTCTATCCACGGGCCAATCGTCGGACGCCCAGATGTGGTCCGCGACTCAGCCCCGGCAGGAACGCGAGCAGACCGTGTTGTCAACCACGCCTCTGCCATCGACATCCAAGACGATTTTCAGGGGAAGTACCCCTTCGGCGCCAAAGACAGTGGCGTCCAATCGCGAACACGCTGGATCATTGACCGCCACCCTGGAACCTCCGCCGACCGACCACTTCGGTCGCTATCGAATCCTGCGTTCGATCGGCAAAGGCGCCATGGGCAATGTCTACCAGGGCCTTGACCCCGCCATCGACCGCCCGGTGGCGCTCAAGACTATCCGCGTCGACCAGTACGCCGACCCCCAGGAAACCGACGAGCTCAGGGAACGTCTCATGCGCGAGGCCAAGGCCGCCGGTAAGATCTCCCATCCTAATATTGTCACCATCTACGACGTTGGTGAGGAAAACGGCATCCAGTATATCGCCATGGAATATCTCGAGGGGCAGACTCTGGAGAATCTCCTCCGGCGCGGGCTGGACTGGGACTATCGAACCATATCCAAAATGATGATTCAGACCTGCGAGGCGCTCGATTACGCCCATGAGAACGGTATCGTGCACCGCGATATAAAGCCGGCCAACATCATGATTGTCGATGGCGGCAAGGTCAAGGTCATGGATTTCGGTATTGCCAGGCTCGATAAATCGGCCTCGATGACGCAGACCGGTACTGCGCTGGGCACACCCAATTACATTTCTCCCGAGCAACTCAAGGGCCAGCCGATCGACCGCCGCAGTGATATATTCTCGCTGGGAGTAGTGTTCTACGAGATCCTGACTCGTGAAAAGCCGTTCAAAGGCGATACCATCTCGGCCCTGATATACTCGATACTACACACCGACCCGCCCAGGCCGTCGGAGATTAATCTCGATATCCCCAGGATATTCGACAAGATTATCGCCAAGGCCCTGGTCAAAGATCCCGACCTGCGCTTCCAGCGGGCTAAAGATATCGCCGATATTCTCAGAAAACTGATATGAAACTGACGGTGCGTGTCACAATTTATTGTGACCGCACCCAAATGACATCTTAGAACATTGCATGGAGCCCGCCACATATCCGGCGGGCTTCCTATTTGTGCGGCAAGGATTGGCGTACCGAGGTCTCCTCGGCTTGCCCCTGCCTTGTGCGGCGAGATCTCGGGCCAGATCGGGAAAATCCGGATTGACAAAGGCCAGGGCGCCGATGTATAATTCTATATCAAAATCAGTCGCTACCGGATGACATCAGGAATAAAGCTGCGCGACGCTCATCAATTATAAGCCAGGAGGCGTTGTATGAAGACCAGGAAGTTTTCGCCCCTATTTGTGTCTTTGCTGGGCGCAGGCATGATTCTGCTATTGATTCTTGGCGCACCCAACCTGTTTGCCCAGGATAAGACCGCGGTCGGAGGAAAGCTGACCTGCAATTTCGTCGACCAGAAGCAGTTTGCTGTCGACAACATCCAGGGGCATGCCCTATCATTAACTCAGTCGGCCGGAAACAATATAAGCGCAAAAGCCGATAGTTTTATGGATGGGGCGACCGTTACAAATTACTCTGTCGGTGATTTGGTTAAAGGCACCGGCTACCAATTCGGATATGTCATGTTTACCAAGGACGCCGATACCACCTGGGCCAAGTGGGACCATGAAACTACAACAGCCATACCCGCCGAGGGCCAGCCCCAAACGACATTCAAAGGGAACTTCACATACATCGCGGGTACAGGCCAATACAAAAACATCGAGGGTAGCGGCCAATACACGGGAGCTTTTACCTCGCCCACAAGCTATACCGTGGAATGGGAAGGCAAATATTCAATTAAGAAGTAACTCTTGAATTAGTCGGGGCGCCTGGCCCTGCCGTTTGGGAGGCCTGCCCCAGCGGTCTTGATTCTCTTTATTTCTTCCGTTACTCTGTCAAGGTCGAGGCGTCTTGACGCCCCTGGCGCGGCAAACCGCGCTGCCAGAAGAGTCGTTTACCGTCTCAACCACCCATTGATCGTCGTCGCGATCTCGCCCGCGCTCCGGCACCTGACCTTCTTCCCGTCCACGGCGCTGATAAAAATCCGGCCGAATGAGGTCGTCTCCACGCGGCTGTCGAGCACCACCACGCACCCACGGTCGTAGGCCGTGCGGATCAGGCGCCCGAAACCCTGACGGAACTTGACCACGGCGTCGGGAAGCGACAGCTTGGCAAATGAGCTCTCTCCGCTCTTCTCGATTCGCTCCAGATTCGCCTTGAACCAGGGCCGGTCCGGGACAGTGAACGGCAGCTTGAACAATACCAATAGCTCGAGCAATTCGCCGGGAAGGTCGACGCCCTCCCAAAAAGTATCGGTGCCAAACAACACCGCCCGTTTCGACTGCTTGAAACGCCGGAATATCCGTTCCGAGCTGAACGCACCCTCCTGCACGAAAAGCTCGATCCCGGACTTGTTCAGATGCGCGCGAAGGCTCTCGGCCGAGTTCTGCAATGCCCTGTGCGACGTGAACAGCACCATCGATTTTTTGGCCGCTGAGGTCAGTATCTCACTAAGCGATTCGTTGGCCGCCGACTCGAATTTGCTCGCTTTGGGCGACGGCAGAAATCCGGCCGAGATCACCGCCACCTCGTTGTCGATATCGAATGGCGAATCGAGGCAGAGCGTGGCGCACCGATCCTTGGAACCCAAATCCAGCCCCAACCTCTGCGCGATATAATCGAAACTCTTGTTGATGCTCAAGGTCGCCGAGGTAAAGATGGCTGTCTTGAGATGGTCGTAAAGCTTCTTATCAAGCAGTTTCCCCACCTCCAGCGGCGCCGAAAGGAGCCGCGGAGTGTTCGCCCGCCATCTGTCTGGCAAGTGACGAGTGCTCGATTGCTTCTCTATCCAATAAACATACTCCTGGTCGGAGGCCGACAGCAGGTCGCCGGCAGTTGCCTTGAGCGCCTTGAGGTCGTTGACAAACGCCTCCAGTCGCACCGCCGCGTCGCGCTTCTTGGCTACGCTGGCCTCGCGCACCTCCCCAAGCAGCGATTCGAGGCAATCCAGCAGTCGCGCGATCGATTCCAGAAGCTCCGCGGCTTCTTCGATATCGCAGGGATTGGCGGCGGCGCTGTAGGCCACCTCTCTCGCCTCCGGGCCACCGCCGGACGATGCTGTCCCGGCGGCCAGCTTCTCGAAAAAGTGGCTGGCAGCGTACCCTAAACTTATAACCGAATCGATAGCGCGATCGGTTAGCTTCAAGAGGTCTTCGGAATGTGTGCCATATGACAGGGCCAGCTTGAGATTGAGCAGGAAACCCGATTGCGTCGGCCGCGACGAGTACATGTCTGCCAGGATGCTGTCGACATTGCGCTTGTCGAGCACGTTCCCCAGGTATGAGGCCGCCACTTTCTCGAGGTTATGAGCCTCATCGAAAATGATATTCCCGGAGCCGAGCGCCAGCTCGCCCCCCGAGGCGAAATCGGCGAATGTCAGATGATGATTCGTCACCACAACCTGCGAGTCCTGCGCTTCCTTTCGCACTTTGAGCAGGAAACATCTGTCGGCGAACGTGCACCCTTGTCCCAGGCAGAAACTGCCCTCGCAGGAGATGCGGCTCCAGATGAAATGATTCTGGGCCGGCGAAAAGCCGTTACATTCCGAGATATCACCTGTTTTCGTGTTCTTGACCCAGAGCGATAATGTCGCCAGCGCCTGCCGCTCGTGTTTGTTGAAAGAAAACTCGGCCTCGGCGGCCAGTTCGTGATATTTGTACAGGCAGACGTAATTTCCCTTTCCCTTCAAGAGCGTGGCCTTGAACTTATATCCCACCGTCTGCTGAACCTGTGGCAGGTCTTTGTAGAAAAGCTGCGACTGCAGGCTCTTGGTCTGTGTTGAAATGACAACCCGTTCGCCGTTTAACGAGGCCCACCAGGTGGCCGGCAACAGGTACGCCAGCGATTTCCCGACTCCGGTCGGCGCCTCACACAGCAGAAGCTGGCCGTGGTTGAACGAGTCGGCCACTTTCATGGCCATGATCGCCTGCTGTTTCCGGAATTCATAGGCCGCCATATTTTTGGAGAATAGCCCGCCAGGCAGAAATATGTTCTCCACCGCCGCCATGTCGACATGAACGTAATCCTCGTATTTTTTTTCGGGCGCCTCACCGGTGACATTATCCGGATAGAACGACTCCGTCTCGGCCCCGGCCTCCTCGGCAATCTCGGCCAACACGGCCGGCACGTGAACCTTCGGTTCAATCCCCTCGATCGCCTCCCGAAACGTATCCGCCGCATCGGCGCCGAACAAAAGCCGCCCGATCGTGTCTTTGGCTGATGGGCTCATGGCCGCCAAATGCGATATCAGGACCAGGTAAACCTCGGCGGTGGCCCGGGCGTCATCATGCGCCCGATGAGACCGGGCACGCTTGATATTAAACCGGCTCACCAGGCTCGAGAGACTGTAGCGCGACAGGCGCGGAAAAAGTATCCGCGCCAGAACCGCCGTGTCCAGCGCTTTGGCCTCCAACAGCGCGAACTTCTTTTTAGTCAGGTATTTTTTGAGAAAGGACAGGTCAAAATCGACATTGTGACCAACCACCCAGGGAGCGCCATCGAATAACGAAAGGTAACGTCCGATAACCTGTTCGATCGCCGGCGCCTGACTGACCATCTCGTTCGAGATGCCGGTCAGATTCGTTATCTCCTGCGGCAGGAAGCCGGATGGTTTAACCAGCTTGGCGCAGCTTTCTTTCGCCGCCCCCTCGACAAATCGTGCTGCCCCTAACTCGATAATCTCGCATGTCGACGGGTCCAGGCCGGTGGTCTCTAAATCGATGGCGATGAACGAATCGAAGCCGCCGGTGGCCTTGAGCTTGCCGAGTGAACTCATCGCTGGATGACTATCATTCTGATGTCGGTCATTTCCTCGATCGCGTATTTCAGCCCCTCTCGCCCCAGGCCCGACATCTTGACGCCGCCGTACGGCATATGATCGGCCCGATACGTCGGCACATCGTTTATGATGACACCGCCGACTCTCAGCCCGAATATCGCCTTATTGATATTATCCATATTATTGGAGAATACGCCCGCCTGAAGGCCGTAAGGCGAGTCGTTGACCATATTGATCGCCTCGTCGAAATCGCTGAAAGGTATCACGCATGTCACCGGCCCGAAAATTTCGCGGCGCATGACTTTCATATCGGGCGCGACATTGGTCAGGACAGTCGGCTCGTAGAACGCTCCCGAGCGCTGGCCGCCTGTCAGCACCGTAGCGCCGTCGGCGACCGCGTCGTTCACCCATGATTCGACCCGCATCGCCTCCCCCTCGGTTATCATCGGGCCGACATCAATCGCCTCATCCGAGGGATCACCGCTAACAAGCATCTTAACGGATGTGATATAGGGCTCGATGAATCGGGTGTATATCTCCTCGGAAACATAAATCCGTTGCACGGAAATACAGACCTGCCCGGCATACGAGTATCCGCCCGATACGATTTTGGGCAGAGCGGTATCGAGCGCGGCTGTCTTATCCAGGATAACCGCAGAGTTCGAGCCCAGCTCCAGTATCAGCCGCTTGATTCCGGCGTTCCTGGCGATCTCCAGGCCGACCTCTGGCGAACCCGTGAATGTCACTGCCCGAACCGCCTCGGAGCGCACCAGCCCCATGCCGATTTCGTGGCCGGAGCCGTAGATGAGATTGAATCCCCCGGCCGGCAGGTCGAGCATGGCGATGATTTCAGATAGCAGATATGATGTCAACGGCGTATACGACGCCGGCTTCAATATCACCGGACATCCGGCGGCGATTGCCGGGGCGACTTTGTGCGCCACCAGATTCAATGGGAAATTGAATGGCGAAATGGCGGCCACGACACCGACCGGCACGCGAATAAAATACCCGTATTTCGATTCCGACCCGGCGGCGGCATCGAGCCTGATAGAGGCGCCCTCCATGGCGCGGGCCTGGGCGGCCGCGAATCGGAATGTCTGCTCGGCGCGCATGACCTCGGCCCTGGCCTGCTTGATCGGCTTGCCGGCCTCCTGCGCGATCGTCTCCGACAGGGTAGCCTCCTCGGCCTTGAGCGCCAGACAGATGCTGTCGAGAATTTCGGCGCGCCGGTAGACAGGCAATTGCTCCATCGGCATCCGCGCCTCGTCGGCCGCGGCCATGGCCATCGAAAGGAGGTCATTGTCGGCCAGCGGATATGTGCCGATACATTCGCCGGAATAGATGTTGTTGACCGGCTGTCGTGTCTCACTCCCCAGAAAGTGCCCCCCGATGTAGAAATTGGCCTCAATCATGTCATCACCTCTAGTGACGATTATACAGGCCGGGGAACAGAAAGGCAATAGGCAATAGCCACGTAGCCGCTACGCCACTAAGCCATATAGCCACGTAGCCACTAGGGAAAGAGATTGTTCTTGGCCAAAGCCCATAGCGTCATCGCGAGTCCGGCAGTTGCCGGACGTGGCGATCTCCCCGCACGGCGCCGGCCTTGCCCCTTCACAGGCCACGCCAGGCCCCGAAATCTGACGCTATTGTTACGCGGTAGACGCCCTCGTCCGCCGCGAGGTTCGTTCCGGCAACCATTTCGGCCATCTGGCTCAAATGAGGGACCTGACGCCACCATGTGGGCGCGCGGCTCATCGTCGCCAATCAGCGCCCGGCACGTTCGCACGCCCACGGCGCCGGTGACAACTTCTGAAGATGTAAAATTACTATTCTGCAGCTATGGCGCAGAAAGCGCGGCCAGATAAACTGGCCGCCTACCAAGCCGCCCAGCGTGGGATCCTTGCCACAACTCGTGCATCAGTGTGGTATGAAATATTAATTTCCTATTCCGCAATCCGTCCAGACGGACCCTCCGGGTCCTGTCGGACCTGTCCGGGCAATCCGCATTCCCCCCTACCCCAGCGTTATATCCAAATACAGCATCACCACGACGCCGATCATGGTGCCGATGGTGGCGAAGCGCTCGTGGCCTTTGCGATGTGTCTCCGGCACGATCTCATCGCTGATAACATAGAGCATCGCCCCGGCAGCGAATCCCATGGCGTAGGGGAGAATCGGGCTGGCGATATGCACCGCCCAAGCCCCGAACAGCGCCAGCGGTATCTCCACCAGTCCCGCCCGGATACCGACCAGCGTGGCGTAGAAATATGTCCCCATGCCGGCGGTCAGCGAGGCCACGGCCACGGCCAACCCCTCCGGCACGTTCTGGATTCCGATCGCTAACATCAGCTTCATGGCGTTGGTGGTATCGCCCGATCCGAACCCGACACCGACCGCCAGCCCCTCCGGCATGTTGTGCAGCGTAATGGCGATGATGAACAGCCACACCGCGCGAAGCTTCTTGGTGTGCGCCCCCTCCGGCCCCATGATAAAATGCATGTGCGGAAGCCAGTGGTCGGCCTGATCGAGGAAGAGCACCCCGATCGCCATTCCAATGACGACGGGCCAGATCCCGCCGTAATTGATCCCCGGTAATATCAGGCTCGTGAAACTGGCGGTGAGCATGACCCCGGCCGCAAATCCCAGCGCCGTATCCAGGAATCGCTCCGATGGCCTGCGCCAGACCAGCACCGCCAACGCGCCGACCGTATTGAAAAATGTGATTACCAGCCCCCCGATAAGCCCCATCCAGATAGGGTTGCCGTTCGATGTCGAGACGATGGCCCTCTCCAGCCAACTTGGTTCCATTATGATGCCGCCCTTCTAAGTTCGCTTTTAATTCTCTGCGCTACGCATTCGCATTAATTGATAATGACAATCATAATCATAATATACGAAGCCGGATTCCCGGTGTCAATACATTTCTGTCATCGCGAGCCCCGAGGCACCTGCTGAGGGGCGTGGCGATCTCCCCGCATAGAACCGGCGCCGGATGAATGCCATGAGATTGCTTCGTCGGCCTCCGGCCTCCTCGCAATGACACGCCTATTCTACCGCCGCGCCCTCGGCCCCCCGAATACCCCGATATCCGACGCTGTTCCATCGGGGTCTGTCAGCAGGGGGTTGCCGGAATCTTTCATGGGTGAATCCGGGGCCAGGGTAAAACTGTCGGTGTCGGCGAATTTCGGGTCGACGCTGACATTGCCTTTGCGCTCGGTGTAGTCGGGCATGTCACGGTACTGCCCGGTCTTATTATTCCAGACATTGTTGTATGAAATATCGAAATTGAACAGGCGGCCATAATTCCAGATTCCTACGCAAGGGCAGACCCACTCATCACGCCAGCCGTTTTCAGCCACGATATTATTCGAAAACCGCCCGGTGCACTCCTCCGACCAAATCGCCATGCCGCAGTTGCCGTTATGGTAAACCACGTTGTTGGTGGCGTCCATGTGCGAGGTCCCGGTGGCAATTATGCCCCAGCCGAGATTGTCGAAAACGATATTGTTCGAGCAGATCACGCGCGTATCCCCAAACGAGCCGATACCTTTCCAGTAATTGGAAACCCGGTTGCCAAGCACCGTGGCGACGGCATCCCACGTAATTCCGATCCCGGCCCCGCGCCCGCCGTTGATTACGTTATCGGCGATATAAGCTGTTGCGCCCCTGTAAAGCGCGATACCATCCCAGCCGTTGTTGATTATGCGATTGTCTACGATAGTCAACTCCGCTCCCTCTCGTCCCATGATCCCGCCGATACCGACCACTATCGAATCGGGCCTGTTGACGTTGCCCGTTATCAGGCAATTGCGTATGGCCAGGGAGCTGTATCGGGCCACGACCGCGGCATCGGTGGCGGCCCCGTCGAAATCACGCACGCCGCCGGTAATCTGAAGATTACTGATTTCCGAACCTCGGCTGTTGACAAAGAGCACCCCATACCCGGCGTTGGTTATCAGCACCGTGGAATCCTGCCCCGAGCCCAGGATAATCAGCCCTTTGTCCTCGATCAGGAATCCTCTGCTGGCTTTGACCTCGGTTTGATGTTTCTCGCAATTGCCGCAGAGTTTTTCTAAGTAAGAATATGAGATCGACTCATAGCGCCCCGACATTATCATGATAGTGTCGAGGTGCCCGGCCTGATCGATCGCGCTTTGCAGTCGACGGAATGGATCTTCCGGCAGGCCAATTCCCGCCTTGCCGCCATCCCAATCGTCGACATATATGACCCTTGCAGAAAGCCCCGACCAGGCGAAGAAAATAATCAGGACGACATTCAATAAGTAACGCATATGATATTTTCTAAGGGCTATTAACTGGAAGGTCAAGGCTTATGTTAGAATTCGATTTTGGTGCGGGTCATATTCTGAAGCTTGATTTGTGAGCTTTTATTCTGAACCCCCAATTTCTGGTCGACATATTGCCTTATTCGATCGCAGTGGCCGGCGACATCATCCGTTAATCTCTTGCGGAATTCCCGGAATGTCGAATCCTGTGATTCAACTATATCATATGGCCGTAAGATTATGGCTGAACCCTCGTAATCGTAGGCGATCTTCAACATCTCGGGCGTCGTGAGGGCTCCCTTTCTGACCTGCTCGGCTTGCTCATAAATGCCTGAAAGGAATGTTTCCAGGACCGCCACCCTGTATTTACCCGGCCCGTACGATTGGGGATTTGACGTCACCAGCGCGATCAGCCGTCCGGTAGCGCGGGCGAAATTCACCTCATCGCAGATCGCCTCCTCCCAGAACATCCGCTCGCTGGGAATTCGCTCGGCTAATTGCTGATAATACTCTCCCATTGCAAGCTGGCAATTTTGCAAATGGTAGAGCTCTTCGACCGTTGAAATCAAATCCTTCTTGATCAAGCCAGTCACCTCTTAGTTGACACATTGCGATCCTGGAAAAGGACCCCTATCAATTATATTATCGTCAGGAAGAACCGCGGATTTACCTGGGAATTATGTAAACAAGAAAGATCGATATGTTTGGTGTTGTTTCTATTTCCACTGCCAGAAGTGATTGATGACATTGACGTTGTCTGCCAAGGGATGTCCCGCCTTAAGGCCTCGATAAAGATATTCTTTGGCCTTTTCTACCGCCTCTTTCAAACAGGCCCCCTTGGCAAGCTCGGCGACGATTGCGGCCGCAAAAGTACATCCCGAACCATGATTGTTGACACCGGGTATCATCTCGCGCTCAAATACCTCGAGACCCTTCGAATCAACCAGGACATCGGCAGCCACCTTTTCCAAATGGCCTCCTTTGACCAATATCGGCGTCCGGTACATGAAATACAGCCGCTCCGCCGCTTTCTGAAGGTCGTCGAGGTCCTTGATTTCAGCATCGATCAGGAATTCCGCCTCCGGCATGTTGGGCGTGATAACTGTCGCCAGGGGGAACAGCTTTTCGGTTAAGGTCATGATAGCGTCATCCTGAATCAACGTGCTTCCGGAGGTCGCCGCAAAGACAGGATCGATCACCAGGGGCACGGAACGATACCTTCTCCACACGTTTGCGACCGCCTCGATTATTTCTTTGGAAAAGAGCATCCCGGTCTTGGCGCCTCTTACAGGAAATCCCTCCATCACCGCCACCAATTGCTTTTTTACTATATCGGGATCGACCGCTTGTATGCCGGTAACTCCCTCGAGGTTCTGCGCCGTTATGGCAGTTATGACGCTGGCGCCGTAGACCCCCAGCGCCGAGAAAGTCTTCAGGTCAGCCTGTATTCCAGCTCCCCCGCCAGAATCCGAACCGGCTATCGTAAGCGCCACGCAGTTTTTAATCATCCCTCGCCGTCCCGCTCCTTCCTGAAGTGATCGAATCCTCTTGTGTCCATGGCACGAGCCTTGCCATCCCGGCCGACTAACTTGATACCCTGACCTTCGACTATCCTGCCTATGACGAAGAAATGGCAACCCTCTTTTGCCAGGGCTCGGCCCAGGGTATCCGCGGCCGACTCCCGGGCTGTGCCCAGCAACACATAATCCTCGCCAACATGAAGCGATAAATATTCAAAATCGAGGCCGAACCTGGCAACATATTTTTCAAAGGTTTTTGTGACCGGGATTTTCGACTCCTCGAGCACCGCCCCGACTCCCGACTCGATGCAAATGTGCCCCAGGTCCGAGGCCACCCCGTCGGAGACATCTATCATCGAATTGGCCATCCCCGAGCTCGATATTATCCTGCCGGCCCTGACATGTGGAACCGGGTTGAAATGGGCCTCAAGCAACTCCGTCCAGCAATCGACTTCCCTCTTCTTCAGGAGTATATCAAGCCCCGCCGCCGATGAGCCCACATAGCCGGTCAAAAAGATTATGTCGCCGGCCCGGGCCCCGGAGCGATAAAGGAGCTCTTCCTCCTTACCTTCGCCGACCAGCGCCACGTTGATCACCAGGTGTTTTGGCGCCGACGTCGTATCGCCGCCCAACAGGTTGACCTCGAACTCCCCGGCTATCTCCTTCATGCCGTCGTAGAGGGCGTCGAGGTATTCGACATCGAGATCGGGCGGGATTGCAATTGAAATCACCGCCTCGCGCGGAATTCCTCCCATGGCCGCGATATCCGAGATATTTACCGCCAGGGATTTTCGTCCCAGCTTCAGCGGCGCTATGGCGCCCCGCAGGAAATGAACGTCTTCCACCAGCATGTCGGTTGTCAGGATAGTGACAAGGTCCGACGTTGTTCTGAAGACACAGCAATCATCGCCGATAGCCTTGATGACGTTTTTCTCGCGAATGAAACAGCCGCCCTTGATTCTGTCGATGAATCCGAATTCGCCGATTTCACGCAGCTTCATTATTGATCTCTCCTCAATTCCCCGGGGGTGACACCGTTTAGGTAGAGCCCCTTGGCCCGCATGACCTCGGCCTTTATCATTCTGGCGGCCTCCCTTACATTTTCCCGTGAGACAATGCCCGAGATAACCGCCACGCCGTCAAGCCCGGCGCTGATCGCATCGTATGCGTTAGTCTCATTCATCGAGCCTATCCCCACCAGCGGAATCCGAACCGCCCGCCTGATCGGGGGGATGCCTTCGAGACCAATCTGATTGGTGAGCTCCGGCTTGGTAGCGGTCACAAAGATGGGGGAGAGGCCGAGGTAATCGGCGCCACCGGCCTCGGCTGTTTGCGCCTCCCGTGGATTGATGACCGAGACTCCGATAATTTTCTCAGGCCCCAGGAGTTTCCTGGCCACATTCAGCGGCATATCCTCCTGCCCGATATGCACCCCGTCGGCATCGAGCGCCATGGCGATATCGATTCGATCATTGATTATAAGTGGAATATGCCTTGCATCCAATATGGCCTTCACTTTCAATCCTTGTTCGTAGAAAGCGCGCGTATCGAGCTCTTTCTCGCGAAGCTGTACAATCGTCGCGCCCCCCTCGACTGCCGCCGAAATGATTTCGATATTGGTCCTCCCCCGCGACAGCTTTCTATCTGTCACCAGATACAGGGAGTAGTCGACCAGCGCCTTATTCATCGCCATCGCTCATCCCTCCTCCAGCCGCGCCAATTCCTGGAATTGTTCAGGAGTTATTTCGTACATGGCATCGAGCAAGGCGGTCATGAACGATCCCGGCGACTTGGCGCGCGCGGCCGCGACCTCTCCGGCCAACCCAAAAAACGCCAGCCCGGCCGAGGTCGCCTCCAACGCATCCTTTGTCACCCCCGCGAAAGCCCCGATGGTGGCCGTGGCCGCACAGCCGGTGCCCGTAATTTTCCGAAGCATGGCGTCGCCATTTTTGCACCTGATCACCCTGTTCCCATCGGTAATCAAATCGACCGGACCGGTTATGGCGACCACACAATCGAGCTGTCTGGCCATCTGGCGAGCGGTATCGGAGGCGTGCTCCACGTCGTGCACGGCATCGACACCCTTGGTGGTCACGGTGGCCGAGGCGATCGAGAGTATTTCCGAGGCGTTGCCGCGCACGATATCCGACTGGATTTCCCTTGTCAGCCTCTTGAAAGTGCTCGTACGAAGCGTCGTGGCTCCCGAGCCTACGGGATCGAGCACCACCGGCACACCCAGTTGGTTGGCCCGTCTGCCCGCCAGGAACATCGACTCGATCCACGCTTCTGAAAGCGTCCCGATATTTATCACCAGCGCCTTAGCCAGCGAGACCATCTCCTCGACCTCGCCTCTGGCGTGCGCCATCACCGGTGACGCCCCCATCGCCAGAAGCGTATTGGCGGTGAAATTCATCACCACGTAATTGGTGATATTGTGCACCAGGGGCTTCTCGCTTCTCACTTTGGAGAGAAGAGCCCCCAAATTGTAGTTTATCATGGCTCCTCCATTGACTTCCATGATGTTTGCTATTTCCCCGGCGCGGATTGTGTTCCGCCTGAGTGATGGCGGCTTAACGGAAACAAAAATACCCCACCGTAGGGGGGTTTTTCGTCCGCCCCGCATCCCGCATCGCGGGAGCAGGGGCGGTCCTGCTTGCCCCAACTGCGAGGCAGGCGGGGCTTTATGCGGACCGTTCCCTACGTCGGCATTACCCGGTTCAGGTTCGAAGGGTTTGTTCTCAGGCCCTATCGGCCACCCCTACGGACTCTGAGGAATTAATACTAATTTGAGGCTCGTATGGCAAGTTGATTTTGGCTAACCGGCGGATTGCCCGCTTCAATGATTTGCGGTCTTGTCGGCCGCGCCGCAATCGCCCCTTATGGGTTGTGCCCCGCCCTTGAAATAATTGACCAGGTATCCCACGTCGAGGCCGTTCGTGGCACAGTCGCCGTTGACATTTCCGGCCAGGAGCGGCTCGGGCGGATTCCCAATTCCCTTCAGGTAACTCACCAGGAAGACGACATCGATGCCGTTGCGCGAGCCATTGCCATTGGCATCACCGGCCGCCAGGATATTAAACGGCCTCCTTTCCTCCAATGGCATCCCGCCATAGGTGACATTGCTGTCGCTGTCGATTGCCAGCACCCGCCAGTAGAGCCTCTCGCCAAGCGAAAAAAGCGAATCGGTCAGGAGCGTTTCGGTCGTATCCGTCACACTTTCCTCGTATAACGGCGACTCAAAAGAGCTAACGTCGTCAATTTGCAGTTGATACCCGACCGCACCCTCGACGTCGAACGATTCCCCCCAGGCAAAGCGGGTCGTTTGATTGACCACAGTTTCTTCATGAGTTGGCGAATACAAAGGGAACGGCGACGGCGCGTTTGCCTGCGGCCTGAGGCGAATTATCGAACCGGCGCCGGTTGTCAGGTAAAAGAAACCATCCGGCCCCTGCTCAACATCGACAAGGCCGGATCCCGAGTCGAAAACGTGCTCATCGGTCAAGATCGAATCGCCGTCCTGGCTCAAAGACATGAGGTGCAAGACACCAAAATTCCAATCGGTCATTAAAAGCTTGCCGTTGAATTCCGAAATTTGACTGTTCCAGGCGACCACGATACCGGTCGGCGCGATAGTCGGGGTCCAGCAGATAAGCGCATCCTCGTAGGCGGGGTCGCTCGAGGAACACTGGACAAACGGCCAGCCGTAATTGCGGCCGGGGAGTATCAAATTGACCTCATCGTTGGCGCTGGGGCCGTTCTCGCTGGCATAGAGCGCCCCTGTCTGCGGATGGAAACAAAAATCATAGCTGTTGCGAAGGCCATAGGCGTAAATTGGGGCACAGGTGATCGGATTATCGTCGGGGATTGTGCCGTCATAATTTGTCCTGATTATTTTCCCCTGTACCCGGCACGTGTCCTGGGCCCATGACGGCTGGGCGTTTTCCCCGATCGTGATATACAGCTTGCCATCGGGGCCGAATCTTATATTGCCGCCGTTGTGATTTGTCGCCGAGACAGTTATCGGCGCCCGAAATATGGTGTCGGGACCTGTTCCGAAACCGAGGCTGTCGATCAGGCGCACTACCACGTTGGCCAGCACCGGCTGCGGGATAGTGACATAGCAATAGACAAACGGTGAATCGGGATAGTTGGGGTGAAATGTCAGCCCCAGGCCGCCCCGCTCGCCGAGGTTATTAACCTGAAACTGGAAGAATGGCTGCGACCTTACCGAATCCTGTCCCAAAACCACCTTGACCAGGCCGGTGTTCTTTTCGATAAAATACATTCTGCCATCCGGCGAGAATGCTACCGAGGTTATGAACGACTGCCCCGATACGTATACCTCGTCGGTGAACTCTGCCCAGGCCGGGGAGACAGGAATCGCGACCAAAATTAAAAGCCAAAATAAATGTTTCATCTGCAATCCTAAGTTATGTTGACAAGCGTTTTCAAAATGTGACACTATTACTGGAATAATCTCGAAGCCGACATCATTTGTTCCCGGCTTGCCTTTGTTCTGGATTTACAGGGCCCCAACCCCTAAATTCACGGGGATGGGAAAAGCCGATAACGATAAACTCTTCGTCAACGATTTCATCCCCAGAGTCAGCCGCACTTTCGCCCTGGCCATAAAGTTCTTGCCGCCGCGCCTGCGCCACTCGGTATTCACAGCCTATCTCCTCTGCCGTGTGGCCGACACCATCGAGGATTCGCCGGCAATCGGTGGGGCTGAAAAGCGCGCCAGGCTTATTCGCCTGCGAGATATGCTTGTCGAGGCCACCAATGGGGGGCCGCTCCGGCCCGATAGCATCTCTCTGCTCCATGCATCGATCGATTCGAATTCCGACCACGACCATCATCTTCTCTCACAGAGCGGCCAGTTGTTTGAGATACTTGGCCGATTGCCTGAATCTCAACGGCGCATTATCTACCGCTGGGCGGGAGAAATGGCCGGCGGCATGGCCGAGTTCACGCCCTTATCGAAAAAAGACGATGGCATCTTGGTGCTCGAGAATCAGGCCGAATGGGACCGATACTGCTACTTTGTCGCCGGCACAGTGGGGCATATGTTGACTGAGCTTATCATAAGCGAATATGAAATCGCCGATGACAAGGCCAGGCGTCTTTCTGATTTATGCAACTCATTCGGCTTGGGCCTGCAGAAGGTCAACACCATCAAGGACGTGCCATCCGACCGCAAGCGAGGCGTCATTTTCCTGCCGCGTGATATAATGGGCCATCACGGCCTAACCCCGGAAACGCTTTCACAATCACGGTTCAAGAGCAGCATTGCATCGTTTGTCGAGGAGCTGGTGGGTGTCACCTGGAACCATTTGGATGACGCCATCGAATACACTGCACTTGTGCCATCGCATCTAAAAGGCGTGCGCATGTTCCTGACCGTGCCGATTTTCCTGGCGGCGGCGACTTTGAGAAAGGTCGCGGCCCACCCGGTCCAGACCATGATCGGCCCGCCGGTTAAGATCGGCCGTCGCGACGTTGCCCGGCTGACCTCTGCCGCCGCCCTGCACTCGCCCTCGAATACCAGGCTCGCTAAATATTACCAGCGCCTCAGAAGATAGCCAATTGCCAGTAGGGAGTGGATTCGTAGGTCAAAACCCTGCTTGCCCCTGCCGAGTCGGGCAGATGCCGGACCAGTGCGGGGCGGTCTTGACTTTTTTTCTCGCAAGGCCTTTGCAGTTCTTCCTTATTGAGTTGGTTCATCAAGCGGATCGTCATTGCCAGTCTTAAGACTACTCGTACCCTGAATTTATGGGTCAGGTCACCTACGAGCTGACTCATTCTTTTTTTCCCGGCACAGGCAGAGGCACTCCAAGGCATTTTCTTCTTTCCCTACTGCCTATTGCCTATTGGCTACTGGCTACTTCCTGTGATTTGACATATTATCTCGC
>MEWP01000166.1 GCA_001775395.1 candidate division Zixibacteria bacterium RBG_16_53_22
CCATGTGCTGAAATTCCAGATGGGACCCTGCGTAACATTGCCGACTGCATCGGTTGCTCTAATTTTCCAGTAATAGGTCACGCCGAGCTCGAGATCCTCGTCGTATGGAAGCTCGTAGATATTGTCAGTTAGATTTTGCTCGAAGGGTGGAGGGTCAGAGGTGCCTAGAAATAATCCGTATGTCAGAAGGTCGTTTTCGGGATCGGTACAAGACCAGCGAAGCTCTCCATAATAGGGCGAGAAGTCTATCCGGCCGTCCACCGGCGATGGATTCGACGGCACAGTCGGCGGTAGGTTCACAACTACCCCGGTGGTGAAATGCCATATCGGTCCCTCGGAGCGGTGGCCGGCGGAATCCTCGGCCGCGATTTTCCAGAAATAAGTGGTGTTTTCCAACAGGGGGCCGGGATCATAGTAACTGCCATACCGTTCGGTTGCTACCAGCGGCGGTATGGAGTCTATACCGAAATAGACGTCAAACAAAAGTTGTTCACCGCCGGAGTCGATGCAGGCCCAGTGCAGGTTCTCATCGATCGCAACGGCTGTATCGCCATCCACCGGGCTGGGCGAGGTGGGCGGGTCGGGGGGAAAATCGCGTTGTGGGCCGACCGCGAATTGCCAGGTCGGCCCCGAGGTCGTATTATAGTTCTCGTCGGCGGCCACGATTTTCCAGAAGTAGGTTGAGCCGCGGTTCAATTCGGCCACCAAGAGGCTGTCAGTCCAATGATGAGTACGAAAAATCCTGGGGGGAGAGATGGTGTCGATATAAATATCGTAACTGAGCACTTTTCCGTCGGGGTGGCTGCAGTCCCATTTCAGGTAGATGCTTGTCATGAAAATACTGTCGCCGTTGGCCGGCGACGGGTTCGATGGCATCCGCGGCAAGATCGGGCCCGTTACATTGTCGTCGGAACAACCGGTAACGATCAATGCCGATAAAGCAAGCGCCCCGCAGAGTGGCACAATAGCACGCATAATCATACTCTCCTCTTTTCGGCCTTAATCACATGAACCATGATACAGAGCAATCCAAAACTGTAAAATCAATGATGACAACTAATGTCGCTATGACACCGCGCAGGATAATGCCCCATTTCAGCGGGGCGGTTGCATCGAAAATGAAACCCGATCTCCCCTCAAAGGCATTATACATCCAAGCCGGAAAAAGATTCCATGAATTTTGAAATAATCGGCATCGTGGCCCTTGCCCGAGCCGCGGGGATTATCGCGTAATCAAGGATGGGGGCCCATGCCCCGAGGGCGCAGAGGGTATCTCCTGCAGATACGCCTTGATCGGTTTCTTCATCTTCCTGGTGACACCCCAGCCCCAAATGCGGACCACCAATGTGACCAGCGTCGTCTTGGTACGCCGCAGGGGATGCCATGACCGCAACCTGAACGACGCTTTGGCGCTGCGCCAATTCTCATTGACAAAAATCCTGATTGTCTGCCAGTGGTTGTAGAGCTTCGGCATGGCCTCGAGCATGACCGCCACCTGAAGCTGTCGCGGTGTCATCCTGGCCGGGTAAAAGGTCACGTGATGGCCGTCATAATTCGCCCAATCGCGGTTGAAGATGCGATCGTCTTTCTTAAGCTGCTCATATAATCTCGATCCGGGAATCGGCACGAGGATCAGAAACTGGCTTGTCTCGATTTTCCAATTGATGGCCGCCCGGATATTGTCCTTGACTGTCGCGATCGTATCGGTATCGAATCCCAAGACCCACATGGCGTGAATCTCGAGCCCTTGCGAATGGATGGTTTTGGTGTAATCGGCCATGTTGGTCGCCTTGAGGCCCTTCCCCATCGCCTCCAGGCTCTCGGCGTTGGTCGACTCGTACCCGATATAGACTCTCTCAAATCCGGCCTTGAACATCAGCGAAAGCACCTTGGGATTTTCGGCCAGGTCCAGCCTGATCTGCCCCGATAAAGATCGCACCAGGCCGTTGCCGATTATCTCATGGCAGAGTCTTTCCAGGCGAGCATTGTTGGCGGCCAGGTTGTCATCGGCTATGAAGATCGGTATTTTCCCGTACCGGCGATTATAATACCTGATATCCTCGATTACTTTTTCCTCGGACCGGAAACGAAAGGCCCTGCCAAACATCGCGACCTCCGAGCAGAAATCGCAATCCCAGGGGCAGCCCCGCGAGGTGATAAGCGGGATAGCGCCGGGTTTCCCGAATCCCGCTATCAAATCCAGGTCGGGAGTCGGCAGGCTGTCGAGATTGACCCTGGCCGGCCTGGGTGCGTGATGATAATGATCGCCGACCACGAAAGACAAACCGGGTATTTTCAGAAGGTCGCGCGAATCTTTGCCGGCGCTCCACCATTCCAGAAAGGCCGGGAAGGTATTATCGGCCTCATGCCGGAAGACATAATCAGCGCCTTTGTCCAGCGCCTCCTCGGGCAGAAATGTGACATGGGGGCCGCCCATCAAGATGGTGGCCTGAGGATTCACGTCCTCCTTGATCTTCTTGATCAAAGCGTAAGCGCGGGGCGCCGTGGACGTTAACGAGGAGATTAAAATCATGTCGGCCTGTTTGATTCGATCCCAGTTGATCGGCGCGATCTCCTCGCAATAAATCTCGCACTTATGCCCCTTTTCACCAGCGATTGTCAATAATTGCGGAAGCCCCAGCCGCGGCATGAGGGTCTGGCTGAATATATGCATTCCGGGGGCTTTTGGTTCTATGCCTGCTATGAACATGTCAAATCCTTTCGGTGGCGATTTCCACCCGCTGCCGTTCCCACGATGCCGACATCGGCACGGCGGGAAATCCTCTACTTGGGTCTTGTTGCTTTCCTCGTTGGGCCCTTAGCAGCCGGAAACATATGTTCGATATCATGTGTGTCTATTGGAGCCATTGATTATACCTGATTTTATCATAGGGTCTAAGAGCAGCCGGGTCAATTTATTTCTTCATTTATATTGACGTTAAGATGGGCAACCGATGCCATAAAGGCGCGATATCAATAATGTCAAAAGAAGCCCCGAGGCCCGGTTTTCGTCGGAGCCTCGGGGAATCTCGAGCCTGGCAATCAAATTCGATTTATCGAATCCTGTTATTGGCGATCGCGACCGCCGCCTCTTGGGCCACGGTCACCGCCGCCGGGTTTTTCACTGCGCGGACGAGCCTGGTTGACGTTCAGCGCCCGGTTGTTCATCTCCTTGCCATTGAGGCCGGAAATTGCCGCCTGGGCCTCCGCATCGTCCGGCATCTCGACAAATCCGAAACCCCGCGAATCGCCCGTGTAGTTATCCTTGATAATGCTGATTTTTGACACTGCCCCGAAGCTCTCGAATGCCTGGCGAAGCTCGCCCTCCGCGATCTCTTTGGCCAAATTACCTACGTAGATATTCATCTACTCTCCTTGGGATCTGTTTATCCTTCCGCGATTGGTTTCCAGTCTGCGCGGAAAATAGATAAACGGTTGCGTTGCGCACCATTGCGCTCATGTCTCCGATATCATTTCGAAAGGAAAAACTCAAACCTTGGGAAAATTAAAGGGGAGATGCATGCTTAAGGCAGCATAAACATCGGCAAATCCGATGTCAAGCCTTATTTGGCCGGCCATGGCTCATCATGACTGGCCTGGATATCGAGGTCGTATTCAATCCCCGGTTGGGGCGATGGCCGCCGTCTCGACCATGAGCATAACTGTCTTGTGGGGCGCCCTTAAGACCAATTGGCGGATCATTCTCTATTTCCCTTGACAGTCAGTCGATGGCGCCTTTAATTGTTGTTACAACTTTGAATCTGCATCATTGAGCGAAATAGTCAATTCGGTTTAGACCGGGTAATCCGCTATTGAAATTTATTGAGAACGGATGATCAGCCCGGTGAACCATGAGTATGTCTCATAATTGGGCATTTGTGATGCTGGGACGAGGAGGAATCCAATGAGTAGAATCAGGTTCACTGTGGGGGCGTTGTATGCGGTTCTGATGGTCTTTTTCATCGGGGGGTGTGGCAAAGATTCCACCACCAACGCACCACCGGCGCAGGGGTCACTTCAATTAAGCCGACTCTTCGTATCGGTGGTGCCTGGAGGGAGCGAGACGATCAGCATTTGCGCAGCCGATGAAACCGGCGCCCCTGATGAGTGTACGATAACAAACAGCAATCCGGAAGCGGCATCGGCCACGATAAGCGATACGACTATTCAGGTCACTGGTGTCGCTATCGGGAGCACAAATATCACAATTCAAAGCGGCTGCGGTTTAAGCTGCGTGGTGCCGGTTCAAGTTTACACACCATTTGTGCTGGAAACCGAGGATCTTGAAATCGGTTTCGTGGATCAATTCACTCTCCGCTGGAACGACCAGGGAAGCGGTGGCACCTATGATGGATCGTTCTTCCACCCGGTTACAACTGGCGGTTTCAGAGCGTTGGGCTCTTTAGGATGTGGCCCTCACGGTTATCCTGACCCTAACGGACATTTCGCCATGATGGTAGTCAGGGCGAAATCGGGGCATGAGGACGCTGTAGCGGAGCCGGTGGCATACCAATTAATATACAACGACCATAATTCCGGCGCCTATATGTTCGGATCATTTTGGACACCGATTCCGCCTGATGGTTACGTTGCGATGGGGACAGTGGTCGCCGACAATACTTGGGATCCGCCTAGCCTTAGCGATGTCGTTTGCGTGCGCCAGGATTTGACGATACCGGGCGAAGCTACCGATTTCATTTACGATGATCGGGGTACCGGAGCGCATATGTTTCTAAGCTGCTGGAAAATCGATCAGCCTCCGGCAGGCCCGCATGACTACGCCTATCTCACAACAGGTACATTCGTCGGCGTGGGATACTGGGGTTGCCCGTCAGTGGCCCCGGAAATAAATGTACTGAAAATCGATTTGCCGTTGCTGGCCGAGGCGCCTTATCGCAGTTATACTCCCAGGCTGACCGGATACGATTCTCCACCGGAGGAGACTGTGCCCATGCTGGGACGGGCCATGCTTGTGCCTTGTACTATCGTCAATGATCTCATATATGAAGACGATATCGGATGGAGAGTTGCCAACTCGCCGACGTATCGACTGGAGCGGCATGTTTTCTATAAATTACTCTACCACAATCACAACCAGACATCGGAGGTTCAAACTAATAGCGTGACTATCCGATCGGGAGTGACCACAACTGAGAGCAACACCTTTTATTCCGAAACGTCCATCTCGGTTTCGGTTGAGGCTGGGATAAGTTTCCAGGCATTTTCCAGCAAGATTACGGCTACCGTCAGCCAGACATTTGGATATGAGACACAAACCTCCGTTGCCGAGCTACTGGAAAGAGAGGTACAATCCTCGATAAACACAGCTCCCGGAAAGGCCGCGGCGCTCTGGCAGCAATATAACAGGTATGTTCTATTGCGCCATAACGGGACGAATTATGAGCCGGTTACGGCTTGGGAGTTTGGGATAGACAGCTACCTGACCGACGAATACCCTGACTGAGCTTGGTCCCGCAGTTGTCGGAAGAATAATCAGTCTGAGTCGGTCAATTGCTTGAGCGTCGGCCATATTTCGACCGCGCCAGGGAATTTATTCAATTAGGGCCAACATTAGAAAATACCCGGTTTTGGAGGGGC
>MEWP01000167.1 GCA_001775395.1 candidate division Zixibacteria bacterium RBG_16_53_22
GAACGACCATGTGGAGGTTCCCAGCACTATCGTATCGACAATTCGGGGTCTGGACATTCGTCGGGTTGGTCTTTATGAGCGTCGATGTCCACGGCCCATTGTAGGGGTCGCTTGCCCACGCATGGTACATATCGGTCGTGTTTATCTGGTACATGACGTGCCATTTAGCTCCCACGCTATCATAGACGATGCCTCGGAGGTAAGGGCCTCGAACCCCGGTGGCGATATTACCAACTTTCGTCATGTAACCTCGACGTTCATGTAGAGCCACCCTGTCTTACATAGGGTCTCAATCGTGTTTATGAGCATATAGAAGTTCGTCATCTGCTGAGGAGTGATGGCATCCAGCCTCGGGTCTGGAAGCATGGCGGTCAATTCGTCGGTCCACTGGAAAGCATGGTCCTTCATGTTCTCCAAGAGGTTATATCGGGTCGGAGAAACATCGTCCATCTTGACCTCGACGACGCCGGTGTTTAGCAACTTCTCGAAGAAGTATGCGAACAAGGAGATGTCGAAATGGCCCCACGCAAAGAACGTCGCCATTTCGGGCTCTGGTACATAGTTATCTATGGCGTCCCTGATGGCCTGGTCCATGGTGACAGAACTGACACTGAACACGTCACCCATGTCCCATGTCCCGGTGAACGTGATGTTACCGGACTTGACGATATCGTCGATGACCTTGACGAGCTTGGTCAATGCCGGATATCCGCACCTTTCGAGACATTCCAAGAACTCATCCCATCCCGGTCCCTGGACTATCTCGAATGTGGTTGGTCTTATATTCACCATCGGGGCCTCCTCACCTCTGTGGCACGAAACGGCCTTCTACGACCGTTATCGGGGTCGCCACGTTGTTCCTTACAACGATGGCGATGTACTTGGCGAACATGGTCAGTGGGTGGGCGAGGTTCCTCAACGATGTGTCCAGTCCTGCGCTCGGGGGGGCCGCTTGGAAGCCCGTCGGATTGGGATTGCCAGTTATGGCCCCGGCGGTGTCCGTGAATACGGTCGTCCCTCCGTAGTAGTAGATGACATCATCGTAGCTGTAGTACCAATCGACCGAAGCGTTGATGGATGTCACTCCGACATCAGGCTGGATGGACATCTCCAAGTTCAGACCGAGATTCCAGAACGCCTCGACATCGAACCCCATGCTGTTGAGGTCTGCCGACGGGTCACCCGTGAACGGGACCGAAGCTGGTCCGGGGGCGGCGGGGTTCCCGACCTCGGGCGTCCCTTGGACAACGGGGCGAAGCATGAACACCTGTTTAGTGGTCGCCTGTATCCTGTTCGCCATCGAGTTGACATCGAGAGCTTCGGCACCTACGGGAGATGTGGGGAGGGCTGTGCTTGATATAGGTTTTCCGTCCCCGGAGTAGGTCATCGCCTTTGTTTCTTTGACCTTCGTGAGTTGGACCCCGTATATCACCGCGTCGGCATCTGGGCACGTCACCTCGATTGACTTGACTGCCGCGAGCGTGAACTCCATATGGGCTTCCTGTCTGTCCCCTGTGACGAGACCTATGTCGGTGATGGTTTCGAGGACGTTACCCATTTGGTCGAATAGTATGACCGTTATGGGGTTCAGCGCAACGCCGGGAGCCCACACAACAAGAAGCTCGGAGCATTTTATAGGTGTCTTGAGTGTCAATGCCCCTGGCCCTGTTATCGTGACGCCTACGGTGTCGTCAAAGTCGAACAACCGTGGTATGTTCGCTGGGGTAAATATTCCAGACCCGCTCGTCAAATCGACCTCATCGACCACGACGATGCTCTTGTCCTGAACGAACAGGGGATAGTCCGGGTCGTTCGTCACTGGGATGTCCTGTTCCTCGACATCTATGGCCTTCAGGATGGCGGTCTCTGTTATGGTCCCTGCGAGCCCGGTGTTATTGAGGGTGACTGACTTGGCGAGGATGGGGGCCGCAAATAGGCCACTGTCGTATCCCGTAGTAGCGACCTTAGCTGTGTCGATGGTTGTGACCGTCCCATCGACCCCAGTGACGGTGACGGTAAGTGTCGGGATGGAGCATATTGACCCGATGTGATTGATGAGTATGGGGTACTTGAAGTTGGTTATGAACGGACCCGTCCCTGAAATCGACCCCGTTGTCGCGTCCTTGTCGAGCGTCTTCGTTGGGTCTCCGACCCATGCTCCCATGACGAATGTGACCTCGGAATTAACAACTTGTTGGAGGAGCGTCGTGAACACAGGGGACGATGCCGATGCAACAATGGTCGCTGATATTCCAGAGGCCACGAGCTGTTCGAGTAGGGCCTCAGCGTATGTCTTCTGTCCTTGAAGAGGGGCTACTGACATCTCACACCGCCTCCTGCGTTGTTATCTTGACCCGGAGCGTTGCCGCTGGCCCGAGGGCGGGGGGAGGGGCCAATCCCAATACCCCGAGGAGGACCCACAATCCTCCGCTCTTAAACCCTGCGTTCGTTGGCCTGGACCCCGCTATCAGCGAAGGCTCATCGTCGTGGTTGATGTAGACGAGGTTCCGGGCGTTGATGCGGTCGAACACTATCCCTGCGACGGCGGCGGCGAACGGTCCTGCATTGAATAGGAGATTGTTGTAGTCGGTGATGAAACCCGTGGCACCTGCGAGGCTGTTGAGATATCCCCGCTCTCCTATCCAGATTAACGCGGTGACGCCCGCCATCGCTGCGGTCTGGATGACCTCGATGCGGGTGACCTCTCCGACCGGGGGGACAGGGACGAATACGAGCTGATACCACCGGAGGGTCGCCGCGTCCCAGAACCAAACTGGGAGGAGGCCCACCACTGATGGGGGTATGTCCACGACCGCCTCTCGGACATCATTGAGGTTCAAGGACCCCTTGGAGGATTCTGCGATGGGTATCTGTATCTGCCGGAACCCGGCGATGATTTCCTGATGAATCTCGAAGTCCTCATCGTCTGTGCCGATGAACTTGGTGAGGTCGGTGAACCGGGCGACGAGGGCACGTCGCCCCGTCAGGGCCTCGGCGTCCTCTCTGGACTTGGCGATGATGAACGGAGCGAATGCCCCGTTAACCCGTTCGCCTCGTTCCCTCCTGCGAGATAGGACGTTATCGACCCGCTTCTGTTGGTTGTCCAAAAACCGGGTCTTCTCTTCCTGAAGCTCAGCGTAGTCCCGGCGGTTCTGTTCGGCTTGGTCGATGTCCTTTTCTAGCGGTGCCTTGTCTGGCATGTCCCTTTCCCTCCAACCGTGGTAGGTTTTACGGGGGTGCGGGATAGAAGGGCGCAGTCATGCGGGTCCTTCTATGCGATGTCCCCAATGATGAGCGTTATTTCCGGGTCCCGGCGTAGATGCCGACACCAGATATGACAGCGATACCGATACCGACCCACACCCCGTTCGGGATAGGCTTGATAGATTGGTCGGTCATGAAGGTCTTGAACTTGTCCCATGCCGTAGGCTCGGTAACTACCTCGACGGACGGCTCGGTCGGAGTAGGAGGCGGGGGTGAAGGGGGAGCGATTGCATTATCGGATTCTATCCACACGAGGAGGTCGGTTTCTTTGGTGAATGGTATTCTGGATGACGTTGCTCCCGGTGGTATCGTTATGCGCTTGGGCGACCCATTCGGCTTCATCGAGGGTCTTTCGAGCTCCTGTTCGACGATGATTAGGCCCTTCGCGGAAGGTTTGAAATTCACCCTGTTATAAACCTTTCCTGTCATCAATGGCCGGTCGGAAAGTTTGACCTTTCCGTCTTCTGTTAGCATGTGTGTCGTAGATTTTTCGTCGATGTAGTCAGTGGTGAGACTACCGAGTATCGAAAACCCCTTTGTCAGTGGCATGTTCTATCACTTCTTCTTCATGGCGACGGCGGCCCCGATACCGATAGCCGCGATTATACCTACGACGATGCCAATCGTCGGTAGGTTCATCCCAAATTCGAATTTCTTTGGAGTTGGAGCTATATATTCCTCGACTGGGAGGGGCGGGAGGGGCGGAGTTGGGGGAGGAACGACCTCTGGAGTATAGAACGTATCGAGCAAGAATACGGTGAAATGCCGTTCGAAACCGGCCTCGACTTCCGACGGTGGCATACCGGGGCTGATTGACCGTGTTTTACCAGCCTCGGTCTTCAGGTCTAGGTGGTCATCCTCGACGACTTTCCTGTTGGGGTCGAACTTTGTTTTGCGGACGCGGATTAACGAGCCTCTTGGACCGCCCAGTACTTTCAGTGATGCACTGGGGACCGTCTTGCTGCTCATGACACTGGCCGAACCGCCTTTGCCATCGACACCGCCCTTCGGGTCGAAACCGTACGAGCCCTTGATGTAGTCCTTTACGGTTTCTCCGGGGGCGATACCGCCGATGCTATCGAAACCGCCGAAGCCGACGGCGAGCTGGTCGAGAACGTCGTCGTCGAACGCTGCCGACCCACCGTGGGCTCCCTCAATCCCGTTGATGAGCCTTCCTCCGAATGGCATGATTTTACCCTCGATGATTGATGAGCGTTCACTTTTTCTTGGACAGGGCGATAGCCGCCCCGATGCCGACGATGGCGACGATGCCGACGACGATGCCCCCGATGACCATCGGGTTCTTGAAGTCGATGGCCGGGGGAGCTACGCCCTTCGTGGTCTCGACGAGCTTGATGTCGATGTCCTTCACGAGGTCGGCCTTCTGTGCGTCGGTCAGGGTCGTGTCCTTCAGTATCTTCTCCTTCTCCTTCCTGAGCCGGTCTTCCTCCGCGACCCTTGCGGCCTCCGCCTTCGCATCGGCTTCCCGCTTTGCGACCTCGGCCTCGTTGAGGGGCATGTCCTTGAGTGTGAAGATGATGTCCACGTCTGAAGTATCACTTTCCTTCAACGTGACGAGCTTGGTCTCTCCCGGCTTGAGTATGAAGTCGGTGTGCTTCGTGGTCTTCCAGCTACCCCACTTGGAGTACGGCCCAGCAACGCGGTTCCGTGAATCTTCCTTCCAGTTGATAACGACGTTGTAGATGGAATCCTTCGGGTTCATGAACTCCACCTTGTCGCCGTTATGGAGAAGCGACACAGAGGTTGTGGTCATCCTGTCCAACCCCTTGCTGTTCGCCGTGTTGATGAATTGAGCTATGTTGGCGTCCTTAGCCACCTCCCCCAAATCCGTGTCGAAGTCCCCATTGATGAGGCCCCCGACGTAACCTCGCCTGCGACCGCTCCAGTTGGTCCCAACGTGGCCGAACTGGGCGTTCATCTCTTTGGATACGCCGACCATCCTCCGGGCGGTCTGCTTGATGGACTGGATGCCGGGGAGCATCGTGTCTACGTATGGGGCGACCTCTGATAGATTCATAAGCTCGCCCGCGTCCCTGATGGCCTTTCGTAGCTCATGGTCTCCGTACATTACCTCACCTTTTGACTGCGATGTAGGTTCCTATGACCCCGAGGACGGCACCTACGACCATCCCCAGACCGACGTGCATCACGTGTTCCTTTGCGATGATGGGGACATTCATCGGTTCGGATGTGGTATCCTCACCGATGGCTTCGAGGCCCCCGAGGAATATGATATCTGGATTGTTGACGGATGGCAACTTACCTCACCTTGCCGAGTGTTGCTGCCCGGATAGCCAGACGGGATATCTTGGCTCCAGGAGGGGCCGATATCCGGGTCCACCGGACAACCCCTGCGCCTGCTGGACCAATGGCGACCGTATCGCAGAACGCCTTGAACTGGATGACATCTCCGTTCTTGGCCTTGACGGGAAACTCGCCGTTGTACTGGGTCCCGTGGCCTCGTGCCCTGTATGCGGAGCCATTGTTGATTTCATCGACCGTGGCCGAGAATGCTTTTCCGATGGTCTTCCTCTTGAACGGGTCCATGACCGTTATTTCGACCGGGAAGAACAATACCGGGGTGATGCCACCAGCACCGTCATCGGTCTGGAGGAAACCAACCATGTAGTACTCGCCCTTCATCGGGGGGAGAAGTATCATGGCACCTTCCGGGACGGTGTACTCGAATATGGGGGACATCTTCCCCGCCACCCCGTCTGTGAGGACCACGCCGGGAGTGGTATCGCTTATGGTGATGGGGAACATCCTGAATTGTTCTCCAGTCACCGGGTCAGTGTAATAAGAATCCTGTCTCTGGGCACCAACTATCTGTTTCCGTTCTTCCGACGCCCTCTTCAAAACTTCCAGTATATCATCTGCGTCTCGCTTTTGGGCCAGCGTTTGTGCCCTCACGTCCGGCATGTCCGGCATGTGCGTCACCGGGATGGAGGAAGGGTCCCCCTATTGCGGGGGAAAGTACAACCGCCGCCCCCCTTCCGAGAGGCGGCGGAGGCGTTCGAATGCTCGCGCTAGGCAACCGAAGACGATTCGGCGCGTCCTTGTGGGCTTATCCCTGTCTCTGTCGGGTCAACTGGAAGACCCTGAAAGAGAACTGGGAGTTGGCTACCACGAGGATTGTGCCACCTGCCGGGGTCGTTATCCTGAGCTGCACGAGGTCGCCACCGGAAGCCCGTATCTCCTTCTCCCCGTTGTAGAGGAGAGGGTGACCGTTCTGCCGGTATGTGTTGCTGTCGTTGATGTCCCTCGTCGTCCCGACCCAGATGGTGCCACGGTAGTCGCGCTCGAATGTGTCCCAGCACTCCATGACGGCCTCGTAGTCCTGTATCGGTAGCGGTACGACATCGTAGATTGCCCCGATGATGTACTGCTCCGGGTATCCGGGTAGGAACTGAAGCTCCACCCCCTCCCGAACCGCGTACTGGAATACCACGGTCTTCTGGCCCGCGACGTTTATCACTAACGTCGAGCCGGTCGTGTACTTCGTTATGGTGACCGGGTATCGCCGATAGACCTCCTGAGTGATGGGGTCCGTCCAGAGCTGGTCGGATATCTGCTGAGCGACCACCGCCTTCTTGGCGAGTGCGCCGTTCCCCAAGGCGGATTCCAACTTCTGATTGGCTGCCTTGTAGGTCTCCAACTGTGCCCTTATTGTCTGCTGCGGCATTTTATTTTCTCCCTCCTTGAGGCGGGGACTGGACCCCGCTAGATTATGTCTCCCTTCTTATGAAGGTGGACTGTGATTCAGGGGATGCCCTGTTCCTATGGTCCTCCGGGTCCCTATTTCATCAGGGACCCAGAGAACCCGATGTCGGATGGCTGCGACACGAGCTTCGAGAGCTCGCCGTATCTGGCCTTCTCACGGGCGAGCTCCTGTTCGAGCATTGTGTCCGTGATGCCGTCCGTGCCTTCCATCCCGTCTATGCCGAGGTCGGCAAGCTCGGGGGTCGCGCCAGTCTCCCTGGTCGGCATGGTCTCCTTGGTCCCCTTGATGAGGTCAGCGAGCCCAGACAGGCCGATGAGGGCCATACCCGCTTCGGATGCTGCCGGGGCGGGGGCTTCCGCCGGGGCCTCCTTCTTCTGGACGGCCTTGACGCCCATGATGGCGTACTTGATGGCGGTGATGCCGAGGTCGAGCCCTGTCAACAGGGTCCCACCTATCCAGAATGCCTTTCCAACGTCGGCCATTCCGGTCGCCTTGTGAGCGACCCACGGATAGACCTTGAGGCCGAAGAACCCTTCCGTCGTGAGCCTCACGATGTCCCTGACCGGGCCGTATGCCGGTTTGGTCGTGTCGGCCTTGGCCGCCTTTGCGACCTCATCGGTGAGGAGCATGAAACCCGCACCCGTCCCGCCCGTCGCGAAGAACGAGAATATGCCGGATGACAGGCTCCAGATGGTGAGCTTCGGCATCGACTCGTACTGGGCCGTCGATGGCATCTTGGGAAGCTTCGGGTTTGTGACGAGCTTCCTCATGGCGGTCACCTTCTTGGCGACCCACACCTTCTTCGTTCCTTTCTTCGTGCGGAAGAGGGGTCGGTGCGTCTTGGGGTTCGGCTCTGCAAGAACAATATCGCGCTCGCTGATTTCTGGCATGATGGCATCCCTCGATAATTTAGAGGCAATACTTCAAGGGACAATTATATATATATACCACAAACACCATACATACCATGATACCCACCATAGAGGCGATGACAACCCATGAGGGGCCGGGACATATCGATTGCGGGTTATCTTTACGAACATCTTGATAAGCAACGTATCGTCGATGAAGACACAAAAGAGAAGGAAAGTTGGACGATGTTTTTTTGTCGAACATATAACGTGAAGTACCGTCCTCATGGGATAAAAAAGAAACCTGGGCGACCAAGGGGGAGTAGCGCATGACCGACAAGGCCAAGAACGACATGACGAAGTTCAAGAACATAATCAGGAACAAGGCAGACCACGACCGGAGCTTCTATGCTATTGTCCAGATTTTGAAGAAAATAAAGTTCAAGCACAAGGGGACGCCCACCGTCGATAAACCCGTATTCACAGTCCTATTCAACGTCGTCGAAAGCAACCTTCCGATACCCGCGAACGCGTACAATCCGGTATTCATGTTCAAGAGGGCCAACCCGGAGCTAGTGCTAACGATAGGTGGCCCCGGCCCCGACAAGTGGACCCCGCAGGAATCGGGGGACGATTATATCGGGACGCCGAGCCCCGAGCAGTACCTTACCCTGCCCGACTATGACAACAACATCAACTCCGATGCCGTCGTGGAGAGGGGAGGGAAGAAGGTCATTGGCGATTATTACCTCGCGCCAATGTTCATCAAGACGTTCGATAGCCACGAGGTCGCCGACGCATTCGTCGGTCAGGTCATGGATGACCTCAAAGGATTCCTCGCTGCTATGACCAACTACATGAAGGAAAAGCACGAGATATTCGATTGGGAGTGGTTCGACCTCGGCGGGGCAACGAAGGACGGTTCTGAAACGAAGCACATGCACAAGGTCGTCGCGTCGTTCACCGAGAAGGGCGGGTCCGATATTCAACCCGATATGGACCGAGTTCGAGAAGGTTAATATACAACCTTGACACAATATAGGTCCATGGACAAGGCCACGCAGGACCTGATTGTGGCGTCCGTTGTCGGCCTCGGCGTCGGTGTAGCCGTCGGTATTATCGCAAAAACAATACGCGATGTCCAGCCTCTAGGTTTCATTCCTAAGGGTGCGGTCATTCACAAGAAGCTTCCCCCGTGGACCACGGGGCGCATGGCCGAGGAAATAATGGCCGATGACCTGAAGGCGGCGGTCTATCGTGGAAAGAACGACCCGAGGGTTCGGGAGCTCGCCATCAGCATCATCAAGGCCGAGGGGCTTGACGGTCGCCAGCACAAGGAGATAGCATCGGCGTTTCAACGATATATGCAGAACGACGAAAACGTTCTGTATGTCAACGACCCCGTGAGGACCGAGATTTTCCAAGAGGCATACAAAACCCTCCTCGAAATCAAGGCAGGCGATTGCGATGACCAAGCCGTCGCCATGGCAGCGTTGTTAATGTCGGTCGGCATCCCGGTCAAGCTCATCCTTCTGTCGCAAGAACAACCGTTCAACCCTAAGACATCCCGGTTCAAGCATATCTTCGTGGCGGCGGTCATCGACGGAAAGGACTACTGGGTCGAAACCATCCTTCGCCCCCCGGTCGAGTTCGACTACCGGCATCCGCACACAGGGCTCATGCTGATAGATATGTCCACGCCGAGGGCATCAAAGAAGGTCGTTGTGGCTGCCGACGAACTGGATGGCCTATCCGACCTTGGATACGGCGAGCACGATGCGGCTTTTCTCATCATATAGGACCATACCCCGTTTCATCTTGTATAGGGGCGTCCTTCCGCCACATACATGACACCGCCATCCCTTCCTCGGGATGTATCTCAGGGACCCACCATCCTTTTTCACGCAAGGCACGTCCACGCCGATTAGCGTCGCCAGATATCCCCACACTGGTACGGCCCGGACCTCGGACATCTTGACGGGCTTGGGGCGGGTCCCGATTGGGAGGTCATCGATACCCTCCTTTTTGACTACGGCCCGACCGACGGCAACAATCCATTTTCCGTCCTCCGTGATGCACACCGCCCGGTCGTGCCGGTCCTCCCATGGGTGATAGTATAACTTGACGTGGCCCATCGGGTTGTCGAGGCGTTTGTTGCTCTCGTATATCAGGGTCTTGAACGATGTGATGCGTCTGACACGTTTATCCAAAGCGGGTATCGATACGTGCTTGACCCTTTTAGCGGGCATCCATGTGAACTTCTCCACGACCTTCTTGGCGTCGTTCTCTCGTTCGCTGGGGTTCATGACCGTGGTCCCGGTCATGGGTTCTACCATCATGGGCCATACCCACATTCGGCCTTCCTTGACCACGAAACCATCGGCCTTCAGGTCCCTCCACGCCCTCTCGACGTTTCCCTTTCCATAGTAATTCGGCCACACTTTCAGGACCCGATTGATGTCCATGTCCGGGACCCGGCCCGCATAAGTTGGATGTTTGAACATATCCCTGAATGCGTTGGAGGCCGCGTCCAGCTTGTCTGGGCGGCCATCACGAGGGTTTTTGACAGGTATCCCTCTCTTGATGATGGTATAGAACGGACCATCGCCAGTGTGGAATGTGAAGTGACCCGACCGATATGCCTTCAAAGAACTCGGTTGGGCAGACGCATACGCTTTTTCTGCATCATCTTCAGTATTCCTCCAAATGCCCCACACCGAAGTTGAATCACCAACACTGTTCAGCGAACCGACGTGATGGACGACCGCGTATTTCCCGCTTTCGTTATCAAAAACAAGGTCGCCGGGTATTATGACGTTGTATCTCTGGGTTCCCATAGGACGTTTTTCTTCGCGCCTTTCCGTCCCATGAAGACCGAACGCGCCTCCAGTTGGTTCTCCTCCTACCCCTTCGCCTTCCTCCCCTCCTTCGCCAGAAGGACGCATCATTTCGGGTCCTTCGCTAGGTTCACCCTCACCGGGCTCGACATCTTCGGGTGTTATGTCACTGGGTTCACCCTTGCCAGGAGCTGTGGGGCCATCCTTTCCGGGATTCCCGTCCTTCCCGCCCGAACCACCCTTACCTCCCTTGCCACCCTTGGCTCCGGGGGCCGTCGCATCCCCGCCATCGCCTCCGTCGCCTCCGGGTCCACCGTCGCCACCATCTCCGCCATCTCCACCTTCGGGACCGCCCTTGCCACCCTTGCCTCCTTTCGCGCCTTGACCTTGGCCGTCGCCACCGGCACCACCAGGGTTCGCTCCTTTTCCATCGCCACCGTCACCACCAGCTCCGCATTCCTCCCCCCCATCTCCTCCGTCTCCTCCCCGTCCACCAACATCGCCACCATCTCCGCCGTCGCCGCCTTTTTGTGAACCTGACCCTTTGCCACCGTCTCCACCACGGCCACCACCTGTCCCCCCATCGCCTCCATCTCCGCCTTTGCCCTCGCCCGAACCGTCGCCACCAGACCCGCCATCACCGCCATCTAACCCGCCGTCCCCACCGGAGCCTCCGTCGCCTCCGCCGGGTCCACCTTCACCAGCGTCTCCCCCTCTGCCACCGTCGCCACCGGCCTTTCCACCGTCGCCACCGTCCCCTCCATCTCGACCGGGACTACCGTCGCCACCGTCTCCCCCGGCCCCGCCGTCTTCTCCCCCGTCACCACCATCTCCTCCAGACTGACCGGGTTGGCCGTGGTCTCCGTCCCCCCCGTCTTGTTCGCCCTCTCCATCTCTCCCTTTTTCAGCCTTGGGGGGCTTTTCCTCGGCTTCCTCCTCGGGCTTTTCCTCCGGGGTCGGCTCGTCCCATATGAACATATCACGGTGTTCGCTAATCCATGTATTTATCTGGGTATCCCATGGTTTCTTGATGGCGAAGTCCATCGAGAATATGAACATAAGGACATTCGGGTCCTCAGGACGCCAGTACGCCATGATGGGGTAATTGGGGATGAGCATCAACCATGTTTCATGGATTGTTGGGATGTCTAAGTTGAGTTTTATATGGACCAGTTTACTTGAAATCTCCGGTTTTACGTGCTCCATTCGGACCCCGACACCAAGTATGACCCAATCCCACATCGGGTCCACTTGTTTAATGTCGATTTTTTTTATGTTGAACTTGGCCGTGGCTTTTACTACATCTTTCCCATTTCCTTGAATATAGAACCCGATTATCCAAGGTTCTTTTGTCATATCCTTGTCTTCCTTCCATCCCGTCCCTAATACTTCGACCCCGCCGACTTTTTCAATTTCCTTTCGGAGGACCGATACGAACTCCGAAATAGGAACCTTGAGCCTCATGTGCTTATCGGTCTCCTCTGGTGATGGACCACGGAACACCGTTATTGGGGCAGGACGTTTTATTCCTCGTTGAAGTATCATATATTGACGGGACGGGCCGGACCATCTTCCGAGTTTTCCACCATCGGTCCTCGGGATGAAATCCGAAATTTTGTTTTCGAGGTATATCTTCACGGCGGCGTCCTTGAACCTAGACCAGAACGCCCACACCGAATTAATATTCTTATCACTTCCTAATGGACCGACGTGAAATACGACCCCGAATGGGACCTTGGACGACCTACTCTTGTTTTCAATTAGGTCTCCTTTTTCAAGCTCTCTATACGAGACCACTTCTCCAACTTCGGGGTTACGTGACTTTGACGCCATCTATGGTCCCTCCGATAGTCTTCATTATCTTATAGGTCATGTTCGGAACATCATATCCTGTGAGCGTCACTACACCATCCGGGACACGGATGGTCTCGTTTCTGTCGTTGGCTTGTCTCATCTGATAGTTGGCCGATGTCAATCGTTCGACCATCAATGTTGGAAATGCCTTCTTGACCGCCCGTTCGATGTGACCTGCCGTTGGGAAAGTCGTGAACGGAAATTCCCTCGTGATGTTATTGAGTGTTATTACCAACGCCCGTGGTTTATCGACGGACACTCGGAGCTCACTGAACCCAATCAGGGCTCCCGGATTAAGGCCGAACGAGAATAAAGTATTGATGTTCACGTACTTGAATAGTGGCCTTCCCGCCAAGTCCCTAAAGTATGGGTCCCTCTTGAACACCAATGACCAGTCCCTATCTCCGACATCAAATACGAACATATCTAGGGTCTTGTATATCTCCCTGTAATAATGGAATGACCCCATGAACCAGCATATCCATCCGAGCGACGTTAGCAATATGAACGTCCCTCGCCTATCCCGTCTACCCCTTAATAACGAGTGGATGGCCGGGATACTATCCATGTCGGTCGTTCTATATCCATGCCCACTTTTCGGCCAATAGAATTTCAGAAGCTCGTCCTTTATCTCATCATAATTAAAACTGTTCATCCAGAAATAATATTTTGATAGTTCTGGACTACCGGAGCTTGGTCTCGGAGGGCCAACTCTTCTAAGAGCTTCTATTACCCAATCCGCCGGGAGTACTCCATCCGGCGGTGGTGATGGGTTTGATTCCCCACTCCTCCCTATCCACGTTTCGAACAGGTCCTCATTAAATTCGTGGGCTCCGTCGTGAGACCTCCATCTTATTCTGATATGGGGGGCACGACGCTTTGCTGGTTTTGCATGACCCGGAATAAACCTGTCCACTTCTCCGGGTTGAACAAGAAGGGATATCGCATCCCCGCGATGTTCGGCCTCTTCGACGAGCGCATATGCGGCGGTCAGGGCATTGTAAAAGAACTGGTGGCCTAGTCCTCTACAATATGGATGCCCGCCATATGTCATCTCCTCGCCCGCACTCAGCATTATGACAAAATCACCACGGAGGCTGAATTTTCGTCCTTTTTTCGGTTTGAACTCCCTGTGGAATCCCTGCGATGACCCAAAGAACAGGTCGCCATATGTAGACAGGCTCCTGAAGTAGTCGGGTCTCCGGTCGTCCGGGTCGAGACCGCTTTTTCTGGCCCACACACCCGCCTTCCTTTCCGACCTTCTTTTCGTTACCTCTTCGGGTGGGACGATGTTCATGAGGACATCGGCCTTGACCTTGGAAAATATATATGAGTTATATTCGTATGTGTACGCGGGCCATTGTTGGAGCATATTGAGTATCCAGCAATCGTACTGCTCGTCGGTAACGCCCCATTTTGGTGCGGGGCGAAATTTATGGCCGAGTGGGACTGGCATGTTACCTCACTTGGACGAACCCTAATTTATCGAGTTCGTAGAGATTGTCAAATAACTCAACTGTGACATCGTAATATCGCTGAAGGTTCTTGACCGCCATGTCCATTTCATTGACGAGTAAATTGATTATTTCAACTGCTTTCGTCAACGCTGGTGTCGTCGGTGGATTTTTCAATATCGTCATCACCCGACTGAACTCGGCGGGCTCGTATATTTCGAGATATCCGAGGGCCATGCCTGCCGCCAAGAACCCCCGTTTAAATGTCTGTTCGGGGTTGTTTTTCAATTCTCGTGAAAATTTTATGGATTCATATAAAGCCATGAACCCCTGTCTTACTTCATCATTCCCGAGACCGTCGCGTATTCTTGGGGTTTTCCATATCACCCGGTTCAATACTATATCAGAATAGATATTTTGTCCACCTATCATGTGCTGGAGCTGGCCTTCGGTTATACTAGTATGGCGTCTTATATAATCGAACTTCCACAAATTAAATAGAACGACGGCGGCAATTATATTTCCAGGGTCGTATAGTTGATGCCCGACTTCGTGGGCGATGATGACGAGACCGGCGTCGCGGTCTGTGATTTGGTTTCTTACAACATATAATACACCCGCCGAGAAGAACGCCGGGGGCATTTGACCTTGAGGAGCGAACGAACCGAGGTCGGCTCTAACTTCGTCTTCATCGGCGTATGATTTCATAAGTATCTGGGTTGGCATGACAGACATGACCTTCCTGAAAATATCCCGAGCAGTAGCCTCGTCTATCGTCAAAGGCGGGCCTCCGTCACTCGACTGTTGTCCCGGCGAGGATGTATAGCTGTGTCATGAACGGGTCGTTTTGGATGTGCTCTGCAAAGTATGTGTCCTGTCTACCCGTCTCCCCCATGGCGGCCATGAACTTCTGCAACCACTCAGTCCGTAGTTCATCGTCCTCCTTCTTTGTCCCGTCGGCCTTTACGAGTTTCATATCGTTCATGACATCCATAGCGGTTAACCATTCTTCATGCCTCCGCTCATTCCAGAACACCTGAGGTATGAAAAAGTACTTGATGAAGTGGGCGAAGTTTAGGAAGTTCTGCTGGATGTCGGTCTCGACGCCGATGTTGACCCTGTGGTCGAGGACATACGGCAAATGGTTGATTATCATTTCGATTTTCTTGTATCGGTTCTTTTTCCTTTTGTCGTCAGGCAACGTCTTGTCGTTAACAATGAACGTTAGAGGAGCCCTTCGGTTTCGAACATGGGTCACGAACACAACGGACCTGAGGAGATTTCTCAACGAAAGTTCAGACCGGCTACCCAACGGGCGGTTCATGGCGTCAAGGGCGGAGAACTCGTCTATGGCTTCCCCGACTGTCGCTGGAGTTTGGATTGTCATCTGGGATTTTGACCCCTTATATGATATAACCGTCGGGTCGATAAACTGGTCACTCTTGGACCTGATTGTTGGACGTGCGCTAGGTGTCGATGGTTTTTCAACTGACCAATATGCACCTTGCTTGAACGTTCTTACCGTCGTGTTCGGGAGGTTCGTGAAGAACGCTATCCATCGCAGGGCCTCTTGGTCCATCGGAATTTTGTCCGTGATGGTCCACGTATAGAGTATATCTTCAGGGGTGAGGGGAATGATAGTCGTTTCTGGGTTTCTAAGGTCATAGAAGAACGCCCTTGGGATTTTTGCAGGGCGGTCCTTTCGTTGTGTCCCTCTCAATATCCGATACCTCGTATTAAGGCCACCCGCCGATAGATATATCCCGACATCTATCCTGTCGAGGAGTGCTCTTTCCATCTCCATTCCTTCGACATCGAGGTGGGGGTTATAGTCGAAGAAATTAAGATGACCATCCCATTCTGGATGTTTTTCCCTGTCTGGGCTCGTGAAAAAGTCACCCTTGTATTCGACCCGCTTTTCAGCGAGTAGCCCGAGTAGGGCGTCAGCGACATTGGGGCCAAGGCGATTGGATTCGTTATGGAGCTTGACGAATGAACTGACGATAGGCCTCGGTGTCGGCTTGAATATATATTTTGATATTTCCTTATCGACCGGCTTGTCATCGACGATTTCCTTCATTTCCCGCTTGTCGATGGATATGTCCGTATAGAAAAACACATCCTCGGGTTCCTTATCGGCGTTGTACTGGGCCATGGCAAATATGTCATGTTTCTTCATCCAGTCGAGGAGTGTGTCTTCGGTAGCGTTCACAGACATAACAGTCGGGTCGGTCTTCCATTGTTGTCCTGACATCGCCATTGCGGCTAGCTGGAGGAGCGTGGTCTTTCCAGTACCGGGGGCTCCCTTAAGGAGGCACGACCCGTCGCGCATGAACCACGTAGAGAAAAATACTCCAGCGTCAATAGGGTCCTCGAATGTGAACCTGTGGACTATTTCCGAAATGAGTATGTTTATTTTATCGAGTATGTCTTCCCTAGGCTTCGGGATGAATATCTCTTCCGGTGGTGCGGTGACAACTTCATCAGGCGGTGTCGGCTCGGGTTCCGGTGGCGTCGGAGCCTCGGGAGGCGTCGGGACTTCAGTGGGGGGGGGCGTCGGCGGTGTCGCAAAGCACTTAAGAACTTCTATCGGGACGACGGCTGTATCGTCATGTTCGTTCTTAATGGTTGCGATAACCGATTCGGATTGGATTTCGATATTCAATATTCTGACTTTTTGGCCGTCTTCCCATTTGTGACCCACCACTCTGTTCAAGTCACTAAGTATGATTGGCAGTCCTATTATACTGGTTTCATCCCCCTCCGTACAATATCCTCGGCTAGTGGACGGCGCGGGGGCGGGGGCCGGGGCCGGGACCGCTCCGAGCTTGATGACCTTCGATGAAGTTTGGATTGTGTGCGCGACACCTTCCCATCTAGGGTTGGTCGGTTTCGTGAAAAATCTATTGAACCACATTGCTCCTATCTTGGGGATGGTTTCGAGGAGGGGCTTGAAATATCCATCGATGTTAAGGAAATTATCTTCGCCCATGGCATCAGCGACTGCTATTATTTTCTCAACGTCCCGCTTGAGGCTCGCCTTATATCCAGGCCCCCATTTACCACCTGTTGATGCCCGGACAATCCTCCCGTCACGGGTCTTGTTGTCGAGGAGCATGATTATCATAAATCGGTCTTTAGTCAATCCTGCTGCACCGGGGGCGATGGCCGATACTTTAGACAGGAAAATTTGCCATGCATCTCCTGATACACCGAGTGCGATGGCGGAGCTTTTCAACAATGTTACTGAATTGGGGTCGATTTTGACGCCCTTGGAGGGGTTATCGTCCATTAAAGCCACTCTCCCTTGAACTGCTTCATGTCTCCCGGAAATGATGTCGGTATGTTCCTAGATGGTTTTGGCGCGGGGTTTTGCTCGGTCCCGTACTCGCGGTCGAACCTTTCCAAGTTCTTATCGACCCGATGGAATAGTGCATGGGTCCAACCTTTGCGTGGTGTCCTTATAAGCTCGGCTACGTCGGGATATTTTCTGGTGAACATCCGTCTTTCGTCGTTGCGGAGAGTGATGAGTTTGGTGTTCGCTGATGCGTGGAAGCCCCTGACAGATGGCACGTCTTCCGTCCAACTGTGATGTTTTACTATTTCTTGAACGTCCATCATTATCTCAAATTCCTTATCTTTGTATGATGGTGGGTTCTTGCCGAGGCCGTGATAGTACTTCTTCATGGTCGGAGCGTCGATGGGAGGAGCCCTGCGGTCGGCCCTCGACGGGTCGGCTTCCCATTCTTTCTCCTTGCGATGCCCGGACCTCTTGCCTACGTCCGTCATGAATGCGTGGAATGCCCCCTGCTTCGGTGTCGGGAGGTGGGTCACCCTGCGGGCGGCCAACCATTCCTTGAACTCTGGGGAGCTGGTGATGGCCCTGCGTTCCTTGGAAGTGTAATGGCGGTTGGCGTCGGGGTTCATGTACATCAGGTCGCCCTCGACCTCATAGCCGATGCTCTCCTGACCCCACAACTTTGCCCTCAGGCTTAACCATTCCTGAAGGATGAATCGATTGGCATCGTAGTTCTCTTTGGTTGTGAATGATGTGACCTTGACGACGGGCTCCTCGACGAGGCCCTTGGTCGGAGAATGATATCCTCCAATCGCCTCGGTCGTTGTATAACCACCAAAAAGATTGGACAGATGTTCCTTGGTTTCGTGGACACGAGAATCGAGCTCGGTCTTGGATATCGGGCGATTGCCTTCATCGGTAGATGGGACATATATGGCCTGCTCGACGGGGAGGGACATCTGGACGGGGTTGTGACGTTTCAGTCCTTCCCGAAGGTCCTTCATGGCGGCCTCGCGGGTTTCTCGGACCCCGGTGAAAAAGTTACCACCATCGGCATATCCGACGTAACCCCCTTTGACCTTTTCGACCCACATATCCTTCGGGTTGTGACCAGCGGCGATGTGGTCTTGGACTATTCGCATGATATCCTCGTCGGATAACGTCGGATGTTCGAGCTTTTCCTTCTTGAACATCCGATAAATGTCGGGGTTCTCATTTTCCGTTTTTCCGTCCGAAAATAATTTGCTTATCTTCGGATTTGGACCGATGTGCTTTCGAGCCCACAACGTCATCGCGTCGAACGGACTTCCGAATTTCCTGACGTTGGCTTTTGTGACGGTGTATATCACGGACGGATTTTCAAGAGCCATTTCCGACTTCGTTGGACGGAGACCGGCATCCTTGGGTGTGAGGATAGATTGAATCGCCCATGCCCGATATTTGACCCGAACGCCCCTCTCCGCGTACTTGGCAGCGCATGGCTTCTTGATTCGACCGACGACCGCCAATGCACCCTTGACGTTGTATGGAGCGTTCCTCGGATATGATGTGTGACGGATGGGGACCGTTCTAAAGGTCCGTGTGAAAAAACATTCCGGGGGAGCTTGTCGGTGCCGGTCGAACCTCGCCTTCGACCATGGTTTCACGGGGTTGCCTTTGATAGTCGCTATCCCGGCCCCGAGTGCATGGAAGTTCTTTATCGCAACGTTGAGCTCCAGCTTTCCCCCCGCCTTACGGATGGCGGTGACCAAGCGGTCCTTACATTTCTTGCAGAACGTCTCGGGGTGGAATCCTCCTTTTGGGTTTCTAATTTTATAACTGGCCCCACCGTTCCCACAAGCGTTGCAGTTCGGCATGGTCGCATCCTCTTGCGATGTATAAGAGCCGATGTCCGAAATAAACCTTTCGGGGAGCTCGAAAAAAAACAATCACCTATTAATTAATATAGAGAAAAATATTTAAACCATTATGTTATAATGGTATTATAATTATTATTGGGGACCGCATCCATGACGAGGGCTGTTGTCGATTTCAAAGAAATGAAAGAAAAAATACCCTCGATACCAGGAGAGAAATCGACAAGCGCGATTATCTACGTCCCTCTCTCATGGGCAGGAAAAAAAGTGGTTGTGTTCCTCATAAATGAAAGGGGGATAAGATGATGCCGAGGAAGAAAAAGGACCCGGATGTGAAAATACTTCCAGACGATGTGGACGATGAGGATGCCCTACTCGGGGAGGACGTGGAGGACGAACCTGAGCCCGAACCTGAGCCCGACGTGGGGCCGAAGGAGGACGCCGGTATGTGGAAGCAAAAGTACTACGATGCCGAGCGGTCCAAGTCCGAGGTCGCGTCCGAATATCGTCAGAAAATTAATCAACTTCAGGAGGAGCTTCGGAAGTCCAGGTTGGAAAAGATGGACAAAGATGGAGGTGACCTCGATGGTGATGAACGGGCGACCGCGCCCGTCAGTAGGGCGTCCGATACCGACGAACGACCGCCATACCGCATCGTCAAATGGGTCCAAGAACGGGCCATGAACGGGCAGGCCGTCATGGTCCCCCGTGAGATACCCGGCCTATCATACGAGGACCATCCGAGGGCTGAAGACCTCCCGCTCCAAATCATCCTCAACTGGGGTCCCGGCGAATACAAGGTCCGTGACGGGCGGGGCAAGATTGTCGGCGGGTTCAACATCACCCCGGCAGGGGCCGAGGGTGCCCCCGGCATGGGCATGGGTGCTCCCCCAGCCATCAATCCAGCGAACGCCAACATCGGCCAGTTCATGATGGACCCGATGCAACGTGCCCTCAACCTCTTCGACGAGGGCAAGAAGAGAGGGGATGATAAACTGATGGCGCGGGCCGGGCAACTCATGGACAGGGCCATGGAAGGCGGGGGCGGTGGCATGGGCGAACTCGAAAAAACCCTCGGGCTCCTCAAGGCACTCAACGATTACTCCGCACAAGCACGGGCTCTCGTCATGCCTCCGGGTGGCTTCCCCGGCTCGGGTGGCGTCGAGGACAAGGAGGTCGCCCTCAAACGCCTCGAAATGGAGGTCGCTGATAAAAAGTGGGCGGGCGTCGAACGCATTATATCCGGGGTCACCGAAAAAGCCGAAGGCATCGTTGAACGGGTCGTAAAAGAACTCAAGGCACCGGAAGCCAACAAGGAGCAAGTCAAGAACGCCGCACAGCGTCTCGGAGGGGCTAGTGCCGGGGCTCGGTTCATTCCCGCAAATCAGCCTCCATCCCCCCCCGCTTCGCCCCCGCCTCCGCAGGCACCTCCACGACCTAAGACCGTAGCACCCCCAGGAACCGTCGTTAAATGCGGTGGGTGTAGCAACGACTTCACCATCAATGATTTCCTATCCCATGTCCACAGCTGCCCCGGTGGCGGGCAGCCCGCCGCCCCGCAGGGGACGCCGATGGCGGCCCCACAAACCCCCGGAGGAAGAGGAATGCCTGAACTCCATCCAGAACTGAAAACATATCTTGGCCTAATGAGGAGCTTGACGAACTACATCGTCGCGTTCAACGACGGTGACAACGACGCTTCCCCCGAGGCAGTTGGTAAGACCGTATGGTTGGGTGTATCTGTCCCCGGAAAGGATGACGATAAGGCAAAGCTCCTGTCCATCGTAGATACAGGATATGACCGCATTTCTAACAGGGAGGACCTTAACAACATCGTCAAGGGGCTCGACGCGTTCCCTAACTTTACGCCCGAGCAGACGGCCATGTTCATCGAGGCGGCAGTCGTCAGCGGCATCATGAGAAACGAAGAGGTCGAACATCTCGAAGATGTTGGTGACCTCGGTCCAGCATTGGACGAGTTCAAGAACCACATCGCCATCCAACAGTCACCAAAAGGAAGAGAATGGATATGCCGCCTCCTGAACGCCGTCGCAATAAAGGCTGGACGACCGGCCCCCCACGCCGATTTCCTTCCGGGAGCTCAGGGGGCACGGAGGGGAGGGGCGGATAACCTATGAGCGTTCAACATGGGTCGAATCCCAAGGACACCCCAGAGCTCAAGCACGTTATCGACGGACACATCAAGAACGATGACGAGATGTGGTATATCCAACTTATCTTCGCTCTCGAAGGTGATGACCCGGCCAAGATGTCGGATTGGGTCGCGCATCTGACCATATCGAACACCACCCAGATAATCCCGATGCCGGTGTTCTTGGAGCTATGCAAGGTTCTGGGGGACGTTCATGCCTCGGCGAAAATCGGACATTGATAAATTCCTCGAAGCTGAGGCAGGGATGAACAGGGTCAGACGGTTAATCGTACTCATGACGTTCTTCGTGACTGTCCCTGCGACGGTGACCGCTGTCCTAGTCGGATACCTCGGGGTCCGACTACCAGATTGGTTGATGGCCGCCCTTTTGGTCGAGGTCCTGTGCGTCGAGGGTATGATTTTCTTCTTCACCGCCAAGCTCACCATCATGTCGGAGGTGGCATCATCATTATACGAAGACATTATCAAAAGCCTAAAAACTATTCGTAGGCCACTGGAGGGCATCGGAAGAATCCTGTATAACATGAAAGATGTCCTCCCAGAAATCGAGATGTTCTTGAAGAAGGTCGATAAAGAACAGGTTCGGGAGTTCATACGAACATCGTCGAGACAGATGGAAATCAATCGCAGTAAACTATCACAGGACGAAATTAAAAACGTGGCACTCCGTCTAACAGGGAGGACAGACGATGGGCATAAAGTGGGCGGTCCTAGTAAGTGACCCCGACAACCAAGAATCCATGAAACTCCTCCTTCAGGAAGTCGGAGAACGCCCCGACACGTTCACTCAGGACGGGGTTTTATATTTCATACATTCGAAGCATACGTGCATCCTCGACGCCACGACGGAGGCGGTTGCGATGAAACGACTGGGTTGGAAAAAGGTCGATATCCATCCAATTCCATAACCGTTTGTCTACTACACAACACTTTTCGAAAGTCATATATCATCCACGGGGCCATATTTATATCGAGGTGGGATATATGGACGAAGAAACATTCAAAATGGTGTTCGAGAACCGACTGAGGACCGTCGTGGCGATTGCCGATAAAATCGCATTACAGATATATGGTAAGGCACGGACAGACCTCCCAGAACCACAACGTCGGAAGGTGTGGTTCATGGCCCTCAAACATGCGAGGTCGAGTTGACGTTTATCATTTGAACGATGGGTCATCGGATATAGCATACTTCCGAAGTTGGGCCACAAGCTTTTCGATTTCTTTATGGTGGCGTTCTATTTGGGCTTGTTTAGCTCGGATGGCCGACACTAAAAATTCGGTTTTATTGACGATGACTACACAATCTGAGGACTTTTCCCATCGGTCATCCTTCGGCCTCTGTATATGGACGGCGGTCCAAGACCCTTTATCTTTACGGACCTCCACGAGGTCATATTCTTCGAGTAGGACCACCGGAAAGCTGTCCCTTTTCTCGAATATATGCACGACTTTTTTCTTCGTGCCTATATTCTTTATCAATACCCCATATTCTCGAAGGTCGGGCGTAGGCACATCCTCACTTCCACAATTTCCCGATGGCCTGCCCGACGGCATATCCCGATGTTGCGACGTGCTTGGCAACTATACCATCTGTCGGAAAAAGATTTTCCTTATTCGATGCAAAATAGGCGAGGTCCGTCGGTATGTCGGCGGGCTTGATGTCGGTCTTGGACTTTCCGACGGCGATGCCTATGGCCCCTCCGATGATGGCAGCTACGACCAACCAACCTGGGTTCACGGGCTCCATGATATTATACATGACCCCCCTTCTTATTAAATTTTTCCTTATCGTCCGAGTTATTTCATCATACACGTCGGACATTGACCAGTGACGCATCCTCTCAACCAATCGCAATGAAAAATAATCTGGATGACCCTGAAATTCAAAACGCACCGACGGCATCTACTCCGGTCGCAGATATATTGGGCCAGCCACCGGAGCAATTCCGGGATTCTCATTGGTCCTCCCATTCCCCCTATCGGAAATTTCCTTATAAACCTATGCTTCACAATCAAAATCTTTGATGAACGCTAATCCTCGGCCCCGTTTCTTTTTAACGACCGCTAATCGATTTGGTTGTCCAATATCTTCCGAGTTGTGCGTCAATTCGGAAGGTGTTCGGTATCCGTTCCGTCGTGGGCTTCCGTTTTGTCAATGAACTCGGAAGTGGGTCAGTCTGTTATACTAAGATAGTTGCTACCATATGGAAATTGGGTGGAATTGCTTTTATTACTGTACTATATAAAAAGCAATTTAACCCACATCGACTTCCGAGTTCACAACCCGCTAATAACGTTCGTCAACTTCTCTCGGGCGAACCTATCGGAGAGTTCTGGTATTGGGAAAGCCGCCCACCCACCCTTTTCGTTGTAACCGAGAACATATACACAAAGGCACGAGGAGCACACCCCGATACGACTGTGACTTTCGTCGAGCAGAACGAGCTTATCGTCCCATTCGAGGTATTTGAACATTCCTGCGAGGCCGTAGAATGTTTGACGGTCCTTCTTCGTCGAAGATATGAACATCGTTTCATTTCCACACCCACAAAGTGATGCGGTCAGCGGCCATCCCATAGCAAATTTCAATGCATTATCCATCGAACTTCACATCCTTCAATTTATATCTCAACTTGTCTATATCTTCGTTTCGGAGATGATATGTATTGTGTATCTCCCGGTTGTTTTTCCCGGAGATGATAGCTCCGAGGGCCGATATCTCGGCGGGGGATTCGGGAATATAACCGTGGTTCATCCACAAAGCCCCCAGAACGTTTTGAACTTTGACGCCCCCCTTCCACTGGTGATGTGGGACCTTCAATATGTTCGGTTTGACAACGGCGTTTAAATAATTTCTCTCAACGACCCACGACGGCTGCCCAAATGCATATACGACCGACCGGGACATCCCTGTGGGGTCCACATATCGGGCTTCTCCTTGCATGGTCTCCTTGGCCTGCTGGTGAAACCAGAGTTGATTGTGGGTGATATCCTTCAGGTATTCGGAGAACGGTGAATACTTGAGCCAATGCATTGATGTTCTTGGAGAGAATGGGGCGCACACAGATATGGCGACCCGTCGGTCACAATGAACTCCCATGGTCTTCGTGCCCCGGTGATGGCGACTATCGAGGTTGGGGTACTTGGGACGAAGAATGCCCATTATTACATTTTCCGTTTCAATGGTCGGGAATAGTATAGATACATTTTCTTGTCCGTGGACCCTAATCACCATCTCAATGAAATCTAACAAATATTGACGGTATTTGGGCTTCAGAACATCGGACGCCCGTATATGGATGCTATCAGGGATGATGACGAATTGGGTGTATATATTCGCCCGGTCCCCGATGTTATGATGGGTCCACGCCCCGCCGAACAGTTTATCGAGAGGGATGATTGGGGGGATGATATCGAGGGCGATAATCTTGGCCCCGACGGTCGCACTATTGAGGTATCCGACCGTCTTGGGGGCAATCTTGACGGTCACCCGTGCTTCGTATGATATCGACGGGTCATTGCAGAATATCCATTCGAGTTCGGTCCCCAACTCGATGAGCTCGTAGATACGGAGAAGGGCCTGATTATCGTGGATAGCCTTAAGGTATGCTGTCTTTTCAACGAGCTTGAACGCCTTTTTTATCTGTTCAAGCTCGTCGATAGTCATGGTTCTCTCGAACCGGAATACGTTGCGTTGGGGGTCATCAATAACTATCTTGTAGTTCTGTTCGATTTCGCCCCGGACCTGCTTGTAGACCTCATCGATGGTTGATATCTTTGCGGCCAGTCGGTCCCTTGGGGATTTACCGCCTCCGTCAATCCACTTCATTCGGCCAAGGCGTTCGAGTATGTACTGTTGGATGAACCCGGCCTCCTTTTTCATATCATCTATCCAACTGAAATTCAACGACGGGTCGGTTTTATGTTTCGACCATATCGGGACCTCGGTCTCGGGGGTCTCGAAGTACGAGGACACCTCATCGAGGACGAATATTTTTCTAGATGTTACCATCTGGAATATAGGTGTGAACATCCAGTCGTCAGCGTTCGCAGATATTCTATTCCATTTCTTATTCGTTAGAATTATGATATTCCAAAACCTTTCATTCCTTTTGATGGTTTGATATCCACATATTCCGAAGTCCTCGTCGGCGGCCCCGTAAAGGACATTGGGTTCTATGTCAGCAACAAATTGGTCCTTGTATGGGCAATCCGAGCAACTGGGCTTATTGACGTATGGTATGATTTCCATCGCAGATAGGTCGCCTTCTTCGACCCCGTGGATGTCTCGGTTGGCCTTAATGAGCTTGCGGAGCTTTAGGCACGATTCTCGAATGTCGGGGATATAACATGCGTATGCTTCGTATCCCTTATGTTTAGACAATTTCAATATACTATTCCATGTATCCTTGATGATAGATATACGGGGGACGAGGACGACAGCCTGTTCTTTGGCCCTGATAATCGCCATCCCAATCCCCGTGGTCTTCCCACTTCGGGCCGCTCCGAGGACGGACTTACTTCCGTCCGTCGATATGAGCTGGTCGAAGAATGCCTCGGCCTCCTCCGGTGTCTTGAATTTGGTGACCTCTGGGACCTCCAATTTGAGAGGGGGTTCGACATCGGATGGACGCTTCCGACCACATGGACCGGGGCAACAGTAGTAGTTCGACGACGAGTTCTGGAAGACCCGGCACATGCAGTTTTTCTTAAGGGGGAAATGGTATGCGAGTTGGCGTTGGAGTTCACCAACATTGGCGAGGTCCTCGGCATCGCAGACATGACGGGCGAAGAATGCGGCAGCATCCTCGACTTTGTATCCCATGGCGTTGATGGCAACCGCAAGAACGGCACGAGGCCAATATGTATGGCGACAAGCATCAATGGCCCTTTTCAGACAAGGCCGGTCCATGATGCGTTCATATATTTCCTTGGTGACTTCAGATGGTTGTGGTATATCAAAATCAGGTTTAATGCCGGTGGATGGCTTAGATTTTATAGATGGGACGGGAGGCGTCCCATCAACCCATACCTCATCTCCTACTTCAAGGGCGATGGCCTCGGCGTCGTTTTGGGTTATGCCTCCGAACACAGATATTGCCATTTTCCAATCATCTTCAGTCGGCGGTCTCGTATGAATGTAATCGACCATATCATCCGTAACTGGGAGCTCGAAGTAACCCGGACGGTTCGCCTTGTCTTGATGTCGAGAGAACGGGACTTTGACCACGATGCCATTGCCCGATATAATCAAGGTCTCGCATTCGACCCCATCTTTCGTGTATGTGTCGATGTCCTGACGGACCCATCCATGATTCGAGAGTACTTTGTCCTGCCAAGATGCCACGACGGTAGCGGGTAATGGGTCCTTGAGATAAACGGTAAGACGAAATCCTTTTTTTCCGGTATATGAAATGAGAACAGAAAATCCTCGGGACATCAAAAATTTACGAATATCTAATGCGGCTTTCCCTGCCGCATCGACCCTCCCAGAGCAGTCGAAATCGAATGTTGCGAACGCCTGTTGATGGATATATGCCCCATCACGGTATTCGTACATCGAAACGGCAGTCGGTTCGCCACGCATCAATCGTTCAGCGAACCGGGACATGGAAAGGTTTTCATGCACACGGGACCAATGCCATTTTCCATTTTTTTCAAGGGGAATGGCATACGCTCTCGACGGTATATCCATATAGGAGGCAAGTGCCTCGGCCACTCCGAGAGGGATAAAATCGCCCAATGTCCCACTCCACAACCCATTTTTTCGGGGGATTGTCATTATAATCAACGTTATATATTAATCTTTGGCTAAAATGTTTAAACAAATGTTTAACCGGGTCGAAAAAAAAATACATGGAAACATTGAAATACCACGGGAGGTATATGGTTGACCAATGAAATCCAAGAAGCCCAAGAAAATAATGACGGATGTGTGTCGAGCACGAAGCAATGGACCGACATCACTGGTCATAACGATAAAAAAATCTATCGTCAATGAAATGAATATCGAACCAGACGACCATCTCATCATCACGTTCAAAAAAATCTCAATGGACAAGATACTGGCAAAGGCATTGAAATCAAGGTGACATAAATATCGTGGCGCAACATCTCACCACGAAAAAGGTGACGGAGTAGGCATGATGGTCATAGCCCCGTCGGGGCTTGATATGAACAGGTGTCAGAACAGGCGTATAAACAGGTGATGATATGGGAGAAGACTACGGTAAGGACTATGATGCATTCAAAACTGCGTGTGTAGGAGTAGGATTGACTGACGTGACGGAGGAGGAATGGAAGGCCCATTCCCCGTCTCCGTCGAACGCCCGCCACTGGGGTCTAATGACGGCGGCCCGACGCATCAAGAACGCTCGAAGGGGCGTCGGCATCCCGAAGAATTTGAAGGTCGCCGTGGGATATCCGCTTGGGGGAAGGGAATATGTCCCCGGCGACGGTAACCTCGACAGTAGCTGGAAGCAGTTTATTCCAGTTCTGACCAAGGACGGCCTTATCGAGGTGGACACCGAGGGCGAGTACAAGGGACAGCATGGGGCCAAGTCGGAAATACGGTTCGAGGAAAGCACGACGCCCCGGAAGGATGGAGATGGTTTCTACACCAACAGGACCATACAGGAGGTCATTGTTGGGAAGGAATCAATCCCACTTTCGACCCTACGGGCTCGTGTGCTCGGCATCGACGACCTGACAAGGGATATGCTCAAGACCCCAGTCATCGTATCCGGCATCATCGGGGACAGGTTCTACCCTGAGAAGATATTCGAGGACCGCAAGCCGGTTGACGAGTGGCCGTGCTGGCTCAACGAGAACCCGTGCTTCCAGTTCGATATGGCTGGGTCTCAGAGCATCCTCAAGGTCCGGTTTACCCCGAGGAAGATATCCAGAGCCGTAATCGAGGTCAAGGACTTCAACGATGTTGCGAGGGGAGGCAACATGGCGAATGTGGCCCAGTCGTTCGCAGGGACCCCGGTCATGGTAGTCGGCGTCTTGTCGAGATGGGAGGATGCTAGGTCTGCCCACGGCAAGAACTTCCTCCAGTTGATAGCGACCGCCATGTTCGAGATACCGACGGCCCCGGAGCATGTCAAACTGGGTGGTGACCCAGCCGAGGAAGACAAGGTGTTCGCCCAGAAGTTCGAGGGCGACGATGATGTCAAGCCCGTCCCGGCCCCAACGCCCATACAGGCCCCGCCCGTGGCTCCCGCACCGTCTCCGGTTGCCCCGACGCCTCCGACCACGATGCCATCGACCCCGCCTCCGCAGGCCCCCGTAGAACCAAAGCCAATAGCCCCAGCAAAGGCCCCATCTTCCGTTCAGGCACGAACGGCGTCAATCAGGGAGGGCGTGAGGAAGGCAGCCGAGGTCCTTGGAGGCATCGACAAGGTGACCGTCCAGAACGCCATCGAGGTCAACAAGGCCGTATGGGTATGGGGTCCCTCGGCCCAGACCATACAGGTCGCCATCGACCGTGAGAAGGAAAAATCGGCCAAGAAGTAGGAGGTGATACCAATGAACGAAGACGAAGAAATCCAGAAGGCCCTCCGTGAAGATGAACTACCACCACCTCCCCCGAACCCCGGCATCAACAAGTCCAAGATGCCGGACCCGGCGACCGTTGGGTCTGTCCCACAGGACGCTTCCGCATACGAGCTCATGGACCGAAGGGACGAGGAACAGATACTTGCCGAGCTTGGAGAACTACCCGCCGATGTCCTGAACACGATGGTCTATTCGTTCAAGATGGATGGCCGTGATGTGACGGGGCTGTCGTGGATTGGCGTCAAGACACTCGTGGTCGAGCTCGGTCAGTATTCAATCGAGGACCTGAAGGTCGAGGAGACCCCAGAGACATACCGATGCATCGCCAAGGCCATCGACAAAAAGGCCCAGGTGACGATGTACGGGACCGCCGAACAGGATAAGATGATGCGATTTAAGGATAACGAACGGAAGGACCCGTTCGCCCTCCAAAAAGCGTCGTCCAAAGCCCAACGCAATGCATTCATGGCGGTCCTCCCCAAGGGCATCGTCGAGGAGTTCAAGAAGAAATGCCTCGCCGTTAATCCGAGGGGTCCGAGGGTCGCATACCGATGAGGGGGTTTCGTGATAAGGCTCATCGCCAATGGTAACTCCGTATTCATTTACGGAGACCCTATTCGGGTAAAAAAAGTCCGGTCCAGCGTCGAGCCTATCATGAAATTCCGACCCAAGGGGTTCGAGTACAGCGAGAAGTACAAATCGGGGGAATGGGATGGCACGATATCTCTCTACAAGAAATTTACAAATTCATTCCCCCGTGGTTTTTTGAATGAGGTTTTTACTATCCTCGAATTATCTGAGATTGAGTACGAATTTATTGACGGGACCCAACTCGGAAAATTCCTTCCTGTTGAAGTGGGTCCCCTTCCAATGACCCTTCGACCCTATCAATCATATGCCGTTGAACAAGCGATAAACATGAAGCGTGGGGTCATATGCCTCCCGACGGGAACGGGTAAGACCCTATGCGCCGCCGAGATTATCCGCCGTCTCGGTTTAACGACCGTTGTATATGTTCACAAGCTCGAATTGTTGCATCAATGGACGGACACCCTCGCCGGACTGTTCAACATGCCCAAGACCGAAATCGGGATGGTCGGGAATGGCGTGGTCATCCTGAAACCGATAACAATCGCCATGGTCCAGACGGTAGGACGCCTCCCATCGGCCCTGTTTACGGACTTCGGTGTGACAATATTCGACGAGACGCACCATGTCGCCGCAGATAGTGTTTATGAAATTTCATCCGAATCCAAGAGCCCGTATCTGTTCGGCCTATCGGCAACCCCATACCGGGCCGACGGGAAGGACAAGATGATTGCCGGGGGTGTGGGTGATTTCATCGTCAACTACGGCCTCACCGAGATGATTGATAAAGGATACCTCGCCAAGCCGTCGGTGACAATATATAAAACCGTCCCTCAGAGCTATCCCCGATGGATGAAGTTCGCTGATGTCTATCGGGATTATATCGTTGATAATGCTCATCGAAACAACCTCGTATCTGGCATCGTGAAGTACTATGCCGACCGGGGCATGACCGTATATGTCCACGTCAAACAAGTCCGTCACGGAGAGGTCCTGCACCGTCTTATCCCCGACGCCATGTGGATACACGGGAAGCACAATACCATCACGAGGCAGACCGCAATCCATAAATTTTCCAAGGAAGGTGGCGTTCTGATATCGACGTTACTTGGGGAGGGCGTCGATGTGCCGGGGATGGATGTCCTAGTCCTCGCATGTGGTGGCTTATCTGAGGTCTTCGTTCGGCAGCTCATCGGTCGGGTCCTGCGGATAACGGTCGATAAAAAGAAGGTTGTCATCGTGGACTTCGACGACATGGCCCGCCATCTGGCCGACCATGCCCAGGAGAGAGAACGGATTTACAGGAGCGAAAAGGCATTCGAGGTGAGGATAATATGACCAAGAAAAGGTCGGCGAAGATAAAAAGATGTGACCATTGCTCATTTTTCAATGAATGTCCTTGCGAATGCGGTTGGGGATATTGCTATTCGTTGGGACAGTTTGTTGAAACTGAAACAAATCCCGACAAATTTGACAATGGGCCATGTGAAGACTACGACCCCTGAAGGTGAAAATAATGAGAGACGACCGACCACTCAAGGCGCTGAAAGCATATTTAGACCTCAAGGAAATTGATATAGAACTATTTGGAAAAAACGAACTACCGATTATATGGAGAATCAAATTGTTTATTCATATTATATGGAGGGCATGGTAATCGAAATGGAGAATGTCAAATGACGATAAAATGCGACGCTGATTGTGAGTTCAATAAGAATGGTGAGTGTCAGTCCTTTTCTATCACCATCGAGGTCGAGGAAGAGTACGGACATCCGGTATGTCAAACATTGAAACGCCCCCCGAAGAAACCGATGACCGAAGAGGAGATTGCTCACACCTTGGAAAGGATAAAGGATATGATTGAGAATCCTCCGAATGCTGACCGGCTCTATGTAAACCCAGAAACGGGAGATGTAACAGATGGAAAGAAAATCCGACGATAAAGGAATCCGGTGGTACACCATCGCCGGTGGGGCTCAACTCCCGTCAGTGACCAGTATCCTCCATAATTTCCTCCCCGAACCACCCGCTTTGGCTGCGTGGAAGGCCCGACCAACGGCTACCGCCGACCTGAAGTTCGCCGCTACCCTCGGGACTATCGCCCACTATCGGATAGCGACCATATTCGCTGAGGCGTTTCACCTCCCGATGGTGGACCTCGAACTCGACAAGGACGCCCCCCCTTTAGACTATGACCTCATCAACGGGGTCAAGATGGCTATGGTGGCGTTCGCCAAGATGATGCAGAAGCACGAGCTCATCCCGCATATCATCGAGCATTCGACGTGGCATCAAGAAATGATGTATGCCGGGACCGTCGATTTCCTCGGGGACCTTGATGGCGTCCCGTCGCTAATCGATTTCAAGACCTCGCCGCAGGTCCGAGATAGTCACCGGGCGCAGGTGGTCGCCTACAAGAGGGCGGTTCTGAGCCATCCCGACGCAAGGTTTAAACCCCAACAAGCCGTCGTCATTGTCGTGTCGCCCGTGAATGGATTCAAGGTCGAGGTCGTGAAGGACGAAGATGCCGCATGGGACCTTTTCTGGACGGCGTTCGACAACTTCCAGAAGGCCCATCGACCGAAGGACCGATGGTGCAACCGATGAACGACACAAATTGGAATATCTATCGATGTCACGATTGTCATGCTATGTGGAAGACGCCACCACACGTCGAGGTCTTCGCCTGCCCATCGTGTATATCAAAAAATTTCGAGGATATAACACCGGGGAAATAATATGAAGAAGGTTGAGGAGCCCAAAGTTGAACGCCCCAAGGAAGTCCCGTTCCTATGCTGGCCTCCGGGCACGGAACCCACTGATAAGAAGGAATGGCGAAAGTTCGCCCCGGTCGTTGTGTGGGCCATCGATGCAAGATTGGCCCGGAAGCGTCTCAAGGATTCCATCACGGATGCCGATGACTGGGAAATCGAGATGTGCCCGAAGGTGATACCATGAATAAGAAGGGGACAAAGCCGTGCATGAACTGTGGTCGCGCCATTGGATATACCATCAATTTTGACCAATCCAATCACGAGGCCCCCGTCCTGTTCTGTTCTCTAAAATGCTTCAAGGAATTTGCGAGAACGCCAAAGAGAGGAGGCATACGAATAGTCAAAGGGACCATCGATGCCGTCGAAGAGCAACTGAAGAAGGAGGGATGACCGATGTGGTTCCTGACGATAATTGGAGGTCTGGGTATAATCCTGTTCGTCGCTCTGGCGGTCTATATCGTGATTGCCCTTCTCACGGACGAACATCCAGTTTCGATGTTCTTGACCTTGGTGGTCGCTATCATAATGTTTGGCATTATGTTCATCGGGGTCGGGTTCTACGGATGGTGATGTGATGGCGGCAACAGGAACGAACGAATGGGCCAAGGGAAAGTTCAACATCCAGAGAGGATGCGAACACGGATGCCGGTACTGCTATGCCTTGGAGGAATCCCTCCGGTTCGGTCGGGTCAAGGATTACGAGGACTGGAAATGCCCGGTCATCAATTTCAAGAAGGTCAGTCAAAACTTCCGCAAGAGACCCTACCGGATAATGTTCCCCACGACGCACGACATCACCCCGAAGAACATCAACGAATGTGAGCTCGTCCTTCGGTCAATGCTGAAGTCTGGCAACGAGGTTCTCATCGTCTCCAAGCCCCACATGAGATGTATCCAGCGCCTCTGCGACTACCTCATTGATTATCAGAACCAGATAACATTCCGGTTCACCATCGGGTCGGTGCTGGATGTCTTCCTCAAGTTCTGGGAACCGGGAGCGCCCTGCTTTGCGGAACGGTTCGAGGCCCTTGAACATGCCTACAACTGCGGCTTCGAGACTTCGGTGTCTTGTGAGCCCTATCTCGACGCATCCATCACGGAACTTGTCCGTCAGGTCACCCCGTTCGTGACGGACGCTATCTGGATAGGCAAGATGAACAAGGTCGAACGCCGGGTGGATACGACGGGATGGACGGACGCCGACAGAGAATTTATCACGACGGTAAAATGTGCCCAGTCCGATTCGGCGGTCGCCAGATTGGCCGCCGCCCTGAAGGACAACCCGAAGGTCAAATGGAAAGAATCAATAAAGAAGGTCCTCGGCATCCCATTAGCGACGGAGGCCGGGAAAGACGAGTAGGAGGAATGGCATGAAATCGGCAAGAATAATGACGTTGATGAAAGCGTCGAACAAGTTGGCAGACCAGATACAACGGAAGTTGGACCGGAAGAAGAAGATTGACGACCGCATAAAGACCATTCAGGGTCGGTGTAACCACAATCCGATGCCCCCCGGCAAGGACGGGATTGTGTCATGCGGAATTTGTGGGGCCGACATCACCCCCGCGAAAACAATAGATTTGACCGTAAACGCCCCAGAAACGTCAATCGCCCCGCCTGCCCCCATCCGGCTAGGTCCCCCGTCAGATGCCCCAGAAACGCATTAAAAACGATATTGGGAGGGGTCGATGAAAGGTGGCTAACCCCGCCCCCTCCCGTTCAGAACGAATCGGGATGGTCCCCCATATCTTGTTCTGATTCGCATTGAGGTCCGTATTGGTCCAACGCCTTCTGATAGGTGGCGATATCGGACTTTTTTTCTTCGAGGTCATCGGCCAGCTCTTCCAGCCGTTTATTGACACTCGCCAACTCCTCGGTCAACCTATCGGCCTCCTCGTCAAGCTTGGCCTGCTCTTCCTCCAATGCCTCAATCGGTGGCCCCAACGCATCCATCTTGGCTTTGATAGCGTCTACGAATACTCGCGCTAGGACCGGAGGCATCGGAGGCATGGCATCCTTATCGACCTTGATACCGGATATTTTTCGCAACGGGGTCGCCTTCATGTATGTCGGATAGTCCTCGATTATCTGGCATTCCCAAGTCTCCCCCGGTCGAACCGTGCTATGATACTCGTATGGGAACAGAACGACCTTGCCTCCCAAGAACCGGGCAACTGGGGTCACCCGTCCGTCATCGTCCTTGCCCGGAAGGATATATAATGCCTCGCGCCAATCCTTCTGGGCTAGATACTGTCCCAGTTGCTCGGGTCCCAAGAACCTCGCTTCGGGCTTTACGGGGTCGCCCGTAATCATCACCTCGCGTTCATTAACATGGCGCTCCGGCATCCACGGTGCGTTAGATTGACGTGGATATCTCCGTCGTGGTCGGCCATTCCGATGAACTCCTTGTTACCCTCGACCGGCATCCTCCATCCGATTGAAACATATTTGGTGATTTGCACTTCGTGGTAGATGTTCAAACCGCCACTGGTCTTGTTGACCTGAACATGAACATTGTTAACCTCGGCGTGGAAGCCACGGTGCTCATCGTGGTCCGATGCGTACATTCCGTCGCAATCCGGGCCACCGTTCAAGCAACTGGCCGTTTCAGCGTCCACCTCGAAGTCGCGGTCTTCTTCCTCGTAGACGATGCACATTGGACAGTTCGGACAGAACTTCTGGTCGCATTCTCCATCGATTGCACACGAAATATCCCCCGGTATTGGCATCTTTCAACCTCCATGTCTAGGCGAACGAATTGTACGGGCCGTCGTCACATCGCCTGCATACCGGGGCACGGATACCGCTCATGTCCGTCGCCATCTTGACGCCGGGGCCGGAGTACCCGCACTCCACACAGGCCATCATCTCATGACCGTGGCCGTCTCGCGCATTGGGCACGATAGAGTAGATAGCTATCTGCCCGTCACCCCACACTCGCATCTGGATGGTCGCGCACGATGTCGTTCCGTCCTTGCGGGTCACGCTCACCGTTTTCCCCTCGGCCAGCCCGTCCTCGCATCTCACACCCCAGCTTCCGTCCCTCAACTTCGTCCATGTTGCCGTCATCTATCTCGCCTCCTTTTCTATATCTGTCCACATGATTTCGGGCACTTGTCATGTACACATGGGTACTTGTGACATCCCTCGCACCCGACGGACTTACATGCGTCCTTGTCGAGGCACGTCTGACATTCCGGCCTATTTTCCCTGTATCCCATGTTTCATCACCGATGATGTATATAGGCATGGGTCGTATATATATTTTGTTATACAGATTTTGAATAATATCATCAAAACGTTATACCCTTTATATACTATATATACTCATAATAATTATATGATAAATAATAATATGATAAGTTTAGGGGGCCGTCGTGTCGAAAGTTATATATACCAACGTAGCGTATATGGTGATTGGGGAAAAATAATGGTGACCTCGAAAATCACGGTGCAACGACAGGGAAAATATGACAGGTTCATCCTCCATATCCCGTCGGCAATCGTATCTGGTTATTCCCTTCAGGGGAAATATTTCGAGTGGGCCGTCGGGGATAACGACCACCTGACGGTGTTCATCCATTCGAGACCGGGGGCGGGCTCGACGGCGATATGCGTCAACAAGAACCCATCTGGGGACCACCACCGAGTATCGGTCCCAAAGGCGTTGGCTGAGACAATGGACCTGCGGGGGGCATCGGTCGAGTGGAGGGCATCGACCCCTACGGTATTCATCCTCACGGTCATCCGTTCGAACATAGTGACGGTGACAAAGAAAAAGGAGGCGAAAACATGGCAGAAGCAATAGATGGTGTAGCAGTAAGGGCCACGGATGAGGCCATCGGTCGCATCTCGTGGTTCAGTGTGCGCTCGTTTGAGCTGGACCGAGAAACTCTCCTGAGGATATGGGCCGAGTGCGGGCTCACCGACGAGGAATTTCTCCCGGAGACCCGTGCCCCGGACGCATTCAAGGCGGCCTGCAAGGTCTTGGAGAACCGAGTGTTGACCGACAAGGAACGGGGTATCATCACCCGATATCTCGTGAGGCATGAGGACGGGGCTCCCCACATCCGTCACGCGGTCGTCGAGTACTATCAGAAGGGTCAGGAGAAGCCGTTTGCGTTCATCGACCTCGGGAGGTTCACATACGGGACCGACGAGAAGACCATCAAGGCGGTCCCATACGACGAGGGCATATCCAAAATCGGTGAGGCCGAGTGGAACGAGGTCGTTCGCATCGTCAAGGACGCATTCGCTCACGCCATGAAATACCACAACGATGTCGATGTCCGGCAGGCGGTCCAGAGGAAGCTCCGTCACTGGCACTCCCTCCTCCTGAGGCCGACAGGCGGGGTGTATTTTATCCCGGCCCTCCACGGCGAGGTCGCTGACAAGTACGCAAAATTCCTCAGGGCCATCGGGTCCGAGATGTGGTCCATCGTGGTCGCCAAGGACCCCGAGACAATCGGGCTGGTCAGGGACAAGCTGGCCGACGGGAAGGCCGAAGCCGAGATGAAATGGGCCGAGAAGCGCGAGGCCGTCAAGGACAAGCCTGATGAGGCCAAGGCCAAGGTCGAGGCCGACGCGAAGAAAGAACAGGACTACTGGTACGACATGGACAAGGAATACGAGGCCTTGTTCAAGTAGGTTGGTCCAGTCCGACGGTAATCAGGCCGACATGGGGGTTCGAGCCCCCCACGGGCTTTAGAGATAGAGTAATCTCTAAAAAGGAGGCGAAGGCATGAGTGATGTCGTCGAATATCTGAAGGCGGTCTGTCTGATGCGGGAGCGCATGGGCAAGCCGGACGGCTGGGTCTACGGGTGTCCCGAGGAGTTCGTCCTAAAGAACGGTCGTCAATGGACCCCGGCCCCCCTCCCTCCCGACATCCCACGGATGACCGTTAAAGAATGCTTCAGGAACGCCGCCATGTTGGCCCTTGAACACCCGGAACTGACCTATGTCGAGGGTTATGCCTTGAGCATCATCTCCACCCATCATGCGTGGTGCGTGGACAAGGAAGGCCGCGTCGTGGACCCGACATGGCCCGAGGTCGGCACCGAATACTACGGGGTCCCGTTCGACAAGGCGTGGCTCTTCCGAGAGCTTCATAAGATGGAATACTACGGGCTCATCGACGATTACCGGAGGAATTTCCCGCTACTGCGGAAGAACAACAAGGGTTTTCTGTCGAAGGTGAAGGCATGAAAGGGTTACGAAGATGCAGGAAGTGTGGAGAAACGCTCGCGTCGTGTCTCAAGAAACGCGAACTGTCCCACGGCAGACGTTCATGCTGTTCCGGGTGTTACCATCCCAAGCCCAAGGAGAACCAATCATGAAATCAACGACCATCAAAAGGCCAATGGTGCTATCCATCCATCCCCAGTTCGCCGACGCCATCATGGAGGGAACGAAGCGGGTCGAACTTCGGAAGACCCCCTTCCCAAGGAACGCCGAGGCCGTCCTCATGTATGCGACTTCACCTGCCAGATATATCGTCGGAGGGTTCGTAATCGAGACCGTTGCCGTCGATACTCCCAAAAATATATATCTCATGACTGCGGGGAGGACCGGCATAACCACAGATGACTTCATGGCGTACTACGAAGGAAAGAAATACGCATCGGCCCTCATCATCCGTCGGTCATTCATGTTCACCAATAAAATCGAACCAGATAAATACATCAAGAACTGGACGCCCCCCCAGAACTATCGGTATATCACATGGAAAGAACACGACGAGATAATGGACGCGGGTTTGAAACCTGCGGGGGGCTCGATGCCCTCTACCAGGGGGGCCGGGACGGGCAGGGGTTCGGATTCGCCTCCTCCCCCGCCCGCCCCGCTATGTGGACGCCCGACCGATGGGCCACCGTGCCGATATTGCTCTCGTCCCGTTTGTCATGTATATGATGATTATTACGGTTGTGACTGCCAGGGGTCACACGGCAAGCCGAACTCTTTTTGGATATATCTCGATAAATGGTATGATATCACCGATGGACATGACAGCCTTCCTCCCAAGTGGAGGAATGTTATCTATGGGGAGGATGACGATGACGCTTGACAACAATGCAATCATGGAGATGGCCGATAAAATAGTCAAGGTAACGAAAAACCTCTATGCCAAAATGAAGAAGCATCCCCACACATTCCATATGTGGTACAAGGACGGCAAGGTCGAGGTGTTCCTCCTCCAAGATATGTTCAAGAATGATGATACCAAGGACATCGCCGGGTTCTTCATGCGAAATGCCACGACCCAAAAACGGGACCAACTGGCGTTCGTCATGTTCACGAGCGAGGCTTGGATTGTCAAGTCCCCGACGGATGACATTGGAATCCGGCCATCGCATCATCCCGACAGAAAAGAGGTCATACAATTCATCCTCGAAACAGCCGTCGGGATATGGGCGAAGACGGTCTACGTCAAGGATGGGCAGCTCACCGGCGAAGAGGCCGATTGGACCGAAGTATCGGACACTCGTGGCCGTCTTGTGTCCTACGGCCTCGTCGATAAGACAGGGGGAATGTATAGATGAAAGAATCGTTCAGGGAATGGGAGCCAAAGTCCGTCACGGCGGTCTATGTGTCGAAAATAATCACGATAATCGATGCCTACGCGAAGCAGGGATATCGCTTGACATTGAGGCAGTTATACTATCAGCTCGTTGCCGGGGGCATCATTCCCAACAAGCCGTCGGAGTACGCCAAGCTGTCCGACATCCTGACGAGGGCCAGGATGGCGGGGCTCGTCGATTGGCAGGCCATTGAGGACAGGGTGCGGGTCCCCAAGATGCACTCCGAATGGGTCAACATCGCCGACCTTGTTGATTCGGCGTGTACTAGCTATCGCCTTCCCCGGTGGCAGGACCAAGACCACTACATCGAACTCTGGACCGAGAAGGATGCCATCGCTGGCATCTTGAAACCTATCACGGATAAGTATCACATTACCCTCGTCGTGAACAGGGGATACTCATCAGCGACCGCTATGTATGACGCCGCCAAGAGGTTTATATCGGCATCATTCGACGGAGGAAAGGATTGCGTCATCCTCTATCTCGGCGACCACGACCCCTCCGGGCTCGACATGGACCGGGACATTCAGGACCGCCTCGGTGAGTTCGGTGCGACGTTTACCTATCTCCGCATCGGCCTCACATGGGACCAGATACAGCAGTACAATCCACCGCCCAATCCGGCCAAGATTTCGGACCCCCGTGCCGACGAATACATCAAGAAATATGGCGAGAGCTCGTGGGAGGTTGATTCCCTCCCGCCCAACGTCCTGAATCAGTTGGTCAAGGCCGCCATCCTCGGATATCTCGACGAGGAGAAGTACGAGGCATGGATAGAAATGGAGGACGAGGACAAAGAGGAGCTGCGGAAGGCCGCCGAGGACATCGTGAAGGAGGACGAATAGGATGACCAAGATAATTGCCGTAGACCTCGATGGCGTCCTGTGCGAGGATACGCTGGGATACGACCATCTGGCTATTTATCACAAGAAGCCGATAAAAAAGAACATCGACATAATCAACGGTCTTTTTTCAAGGCAGATTTTCATCATCATATACACATGCCGCCGGGAGGACGCCCGGATATCGACGGAGGCATGGCTCAAAACCAATGGCGTTCACTATCACGTCCTCGTCATGGAGAAGGTGTACTTCGATGTCTACATCGACGAGAAAAGAAAGTTTCAAGCGATAGAGGGGATGTGACCACAACCATGCTAAAACCAAAGTGGTTAAAGAAGGACAAAAAGGACAAGCCATGGAAATATCCAAAGACGATATATCCAGACGGCAAGCCTATTGAAATAGAGGTATATAATTTCACGATTTCGATGTTCGGTGAGCAGGAAGCGAGCGACATCAAAGATGCAATAAAGTGGATTAATGAACAGGGGGACAAGTGATGACCGAAAAGAATAGACCAAAGATGTTGGAATGCGTCAAGTGCGGTATGACCATCAAGACCACCGTCGATGTAGACAACATCAAGGTCTGCGAGGGATGTGGGGCGCATTGGTCATATCGTTTAAAGACGGTGTGCGACCCCCTTAGCCCGCCCGACCCACTCAATCAAAAGGAGTGGTGATATGTCCATAAATCTATCCAAAGGAGCCCCGTGCCCGACGTGTGGACATAAGCTTGACAGGGCGACCCCGGTCGGCTTCCCAGCCCCGTCCGTCAATCCTGGGGACATCACGGTATGCGCCTATTGCGCCGATGTTCTGGTCGTCCTCGATACCGATGGGAATTTGAGGAAGATGACAGAACAGGAAGAGATTGCCCTCGAAGACGATACGAGGGAACGTCTGTCTTACATACAGCTAGTGATAAAGAACCACGGGAGGAGAGCGTGATGGATTGGTTCGAGAAGATGATTCTTATCATGGCGGCCCTTTTCTGGGCGGGGCTCGTCACCCTCCTGTTATCCCCAATCGCCGGAGGACTGATGCTCATAGCTCACTCGATAATTCTCACGTCGGCATCTATCTATTATGCACGGAGGCGATATTATGACGAAATCTAAGGCCCATTGCCGTCATCACATCAGCGACTGCGCCTGCAAGGTGAGCCCCAATCTCGTCCCGGACGAGGACTGCGAACATTGCCCCATACCCAAGCTGGAAAACGCATGGAAAAAACTGAAGTCCGAAGCCGCCTCCAACGGGGACGTCCCGTTCTGCCGTGGATGGCTCCAAATGAAAATCAAGGCCATCGAAGAAGGAGAATGAACATGCCGGTCGTCGATGCGGTAAAGTGCCGGTGCGAGGTCCCGCAACCGACCGGGCCATTCGTGTGCGGCATGAGAAAATGTAAGAAATGCGGGAAGGTCGCCAACTGGCGAAAGTTCGAAAACTGAAGGTGATGGATGATGGCAGTGTACTCGATATCAACCAACGACCCACAACAAAAGGATATGCTGGAAATAGAAGGTCATGCCAACATGGTCAAGTGGATAAGTATTTATTTGGCTCATGGTCTGATAGTGACCGTTCGGAAAATCAGTGGTAAGCACAGGAGGAATTAAAATGGACAGGATGACGGATGAACTAAAGGCGGAGATAGAGAAGATACGTAAAGATTGGGGTCCGTATGATGCTACACGTCATTCATTTTGTGGGGGTAGTGTGGAAATACTACTCAAAGAAATCGACGCCCTCACCCAGAAGGTCAGGTCCGCCGAGGAACAACTCCAAAAAATGACAACAGCGCATGGATTACTGAATACACAAGGACTTGCACAATGGGATGAACTCCAAGCCGAGATAAAGAAGGTCGCCACCCTCGAAGCCGAGCTACAGAAGAAGGACGCCAAGATAGAGATTATGTGGAAATATCTGAATGATTATGTGTCGCACAAAGTTCTATGGCAAATGGCCGATGAAATACAGAAGGACGCCCCCGACCCAGCACCCAAGAAGCCCCACGTTCTTAATCAAGATTCGGATAGCCCAATTTACGATGACGGTGAACTTGTTATTGAGAAGCCCGACGACAAGTCCATCTTCGATGTTATTGACAATCCAGACACCGAATATATAATCAAAACCGCCAAGTGCTCTGAATGTGCGGGTCTGGGATTACCTCCCGTGTTCCCCGGCTCGGAGCGACGGCGGTGTAACACTTGCGGGAGCACTGGAAAGAAGCCCGATGAGTAAACGTCACGGACGACATGGAGGGATGAACGATGGACGAGGATTACGCAACAATCGAGGTCATAATCAAGGATAGTGGGGCGGTTTACCTAAAAGCGATGGGCCGAACCCTTGAGCATTGTGACAGCATCGACGACGCTCTGAAGGCTTTAGAACGACGCTTGATGTGGATTCGTAATGATATGCACTTCGAGAGCGAACACGACTCGATGGAAGGACCTTAATCTAATGAAATAAGACATTTGATGGGAGGAATAACAATGGCGACAGAACATGGCATGGTGAAAAATCTATCGGAGCAAGAGATGTACGAGATGGGCTTAGTCGCCCTGAAAGAACACATCGAAGAAACCTTGGTCCGAGTGATGAAAAGCCGGAAGGAACACAACGGCAACTTCAAGTACATCGAGGGAGAGGATTTCATGAGGGAACGCCGAATCGCTAACACCCTTCAAATCATCCTGTCACATATGGACTTGAAATTACGGAAAAGACAGTTGGTGGTAGGGGAGTGCGGAGCGATATGTGTTGCTTGCACCGCCCGTCGATTTAACATGAACTCCAAGAAGGCTCCCGACCATTGGGCCAATGAGGAGAAAGAAGGCTGGATGTGTCAAGTCGAATGCGAATGCAAATGACCTAAAGAATGGAGAGATGGACATGAACAAGAAGGACGAAGGCCCGATGGAGTTCACGGTCAATCTGTCGTGGGTCCTGAACAACATGGCCGATAAGAACGACAACTCATTACGAGAGGCTTTGGGCCAGGAACGGTTCGAGGAGGTCTACAAAGATGTAGCCTCTGGAAAAATCCCCATCATGGTCCAAGAATGGCTTGCCATGAAATTCGTAACGATAATGGTCAAGAAGTAAACGTCTTAAAGACATTGGAGATGGAAATATGACTGAACCTTCGTTTGCTATGCACGGTCGCAAAGCTCGTATCGAATACCTCGAAAAAAGAAATCACGAACTCGAATGTGCAATGACCGAGATAATGATAATATGCGAACGGATGATAAAACTAAAACAGAAAAAGGTGCATCGAGGATACGCCGATGGCAAAAATATCTTCGAGAAGAATAAATGACCGTTAAGGAGGGTGACCGGATATGAATGAAGTGAATAGGAACCTCTGCTTTGCCATATTTGGATTTCTTATAGGGTTCATCTGTGGGATGCCTTGGGGAATAATAATAGGGATTGGGAGATGAATGTCTGCGTTGAGGAGTTCGATAGATGAGGGGAGATAGTAATATGATGGATAATACAAGCATGTTATATTGGTATCCGAAGATAAAGAAGTTGACCATACCCCAGCCGTGGACCGGGGTGGTGAAGTGCAAGACCAACATAACTGAAACCCTATCAAACACCAATGCTGATTTCTTATCCGAGAAGGCCATCGGGGAAAACATCGACATCGCTGCCGTTGAAAAACTATGCGAGCGGCTGGGATATCCGGTGTTCATGAGGTCCGATTACACGAGTCATAAACATAATTGGAAGAAGTCCTGCTTTGTCACCAAGAAAAAGGACATCATCCCCCACCTTCAAGATATCGCGCACTTCTCCGTCTGTGCCGACATATTCACGGGCATCCCCTTCACCGCCGTTATGATACGGCAATATATCAAAATGGCATCGTTATTCACAGCGTTTCATGGAGCCATGCCCGTCAATCCCGAGTGGAGATTTTTCATTCATGATGGCAAAATCGTCTGCTCTCATTGGTACTGGATAGAGGACGCAATCCGAAATCCATCGAAGGAAAACTGGAAGGCACTCATGAATACGGCCCGGTCATTAACGATGGTTGATGGCGGGTTCACAACGCTGACAGGATATGCTAAGATGGTCGCAAAGGTTCTAAAGGGGTCGTGGTCGATAGACTTCTGCCTCGGAGCCAACGATGTGTGGTATCTGATAGACATGGCCGAGAGTTTCAAGTCTTGGCATCCTGAAGATTGTCCCAATCACAAAATAATTAAGAGATGACATTCATGGAATTACCGTCGTGGTGGCCGTCAAAAAAACCCTATCAAATCAGGGATTGCATAGAAGGCATGAGTGAAATCCCTGACAAGTCCGTGGACCTTATTGCGACTGACCCGCCATACGGGGTCGGACTGGAATACGGTGATACCTACGAGGACAACGAGGAGAACTGGTATAACCTTATGGATATGTTCATCCCCGAGGCCCGTCGAGTATCGAATATGGTTGTCTTCCCGGCATGTCAGTTCAATCGATGGAAATATTACTTTGACAACTTCCCTCCTAACTGGATGATATGCTGGTATAAGGGGTCTCCGGGGACACGGAGCTTCATCGGGTTCAACGATTGGGAGGCCATAGTGGTCTACGGGAAGAACGAAGGGGTCCAGATGCACGATTATTTCTATTGTCAACCCCAAGCGTTCGATAACGGTCATCCGTGCCCCAAGCCCGTCGGTTGGTACGAATGGCTCATCTCACGAATGACAAAGCCCGGTGGCATCGTTCTAGACCCGTTCTTGGGGTCGGGGACGAACATACTCGCATGTCGGAGGACTGGACGGATAGGGCTGGGCTTCGAAATAAATCCCGAGTACGAACCCATAATCAAGAAACGCTACATGGAGAACATACCGAGCTTAGACATATTCGAAAAAAAAGAGGTGTGAATGGTGAAGTTGCCGGAATGGTGGAGCTCGGACAAACCCTATATCATACCAGACATCGATAGCTACGGTGTCAAGTAATCTTCTGGCCCCCGCCGTGCTTGCTCTCCCTCGGTCTTATCTCGATGGTCACCGGATGGGGGAGGCCAATCGTCGATACGACGGCCACACCTATCGGCAGGCGTTGGATGTCCTCGGCCATTGATGCCGTGAACCCTTCGAGGGATTCAATGACCGCCTGTATGTCCTCGGAGTTCGTGAGCTTGTGGATAAAATGGGTCCCACACTGGGCGAGGACGGACTTGGACACGCGGGCGGTCCTCTGGGACACCACGCATAGCCCGACGCCGAACTTCCTCCCCTCGGACGCTATTGCATAGATGGGCTTCGAGGCGATGGTCTTCGAGTTCTCAGGGATGAAGTTGTGCGCCTCCTCGATGATGAAAAAGCATGGAGGGACCCGACCGACCTTGGCCTCCTCGAACACCCGCTTCGCAATCTTGGCGACACAAAAATGCTGGACCTCCTCTGGAGCCCCCTTCAGGTTGATGATTGTCATCCCCGGCCCAACGATGTGCCGAAGCTTCGTCGGTATATCCTGAAAGATGTCGAGGGTTCTAATGCGTTGGACCTCACGGATGAGACGATATTTAGCGGGCGACCGTTCCTTCCCTATATAATCGCAAATGCGGTCGATTGTCGGCTCCCGGTGCATCCTCGTGACCATATACATAGCCCGTTCGAGGATGTTTTTCTGGGCCTCGCTATCCCCGATGGTGGTTAATGATATGATGTCCTCTACGTCGAGGTTTCGTTCATCGAAGCGGAGAGGAGTTGCCGACGGATTGACCGCCGTGTCCGGGGAGAACTCTCGGATGTAATCAACATAGCCCCGAGGCAGGACCCCGAACTTCCTCATGCGGGCGATGTCGTTGGGATTGTCGTTCTGATAAACGGTCTGGATGTATTCTCCGTGGGGGTCTATGACGATGATGGGCATCCCCCTCTTGATAATCTCTTCGCACATGACCCCGACGGTATAGGACTTTCCTCCGCCCGTTTTTGCAATGACGGCCACATGCTGAGTTAATAATGGACGATAATCAATCCATACCTTCAGGTGGTGCTTGTATAGAAGCCCCATGTAGAGCCCGGTCTTGGACCGGGCCGCAACCCCGAGGACATCACGGATGAGGGTAATAGAAGCATATGCTATCTCAGCGTCGATATCGGGCGGGGTTTCGACCCGGAAAGACCCGCCCCTCCTATCGGAATGACCGAGAAGGGCGGCATCTGCCGTTTCACTGTCTGCGGTCCTCGATAGGTGTGTTATCTGGGCAAGGACCGGCCCGTGAGGATGTTTCAGTTCGATATACGCCCCTTGTCGGACACTCGTATCGAAGATTTTGATTTTTGCCGTTCGGGTCGTTGCTGAGCTGACTTGGCCGAGTGACATTTTTCAACCTCAAATTTTCTGACAGGTGTGCGCTCGATTATTACCTTATTACCGTCCATAGATATTTGGACATTGTGGTCCTCATCCCATCCGAGAATTTCTGCGATTTGCGACGGTATGGACACATACAATGTGTGATGGACCTTCACGATGCGCCGAATAATCATTTAAACACCTGTTTAAACATAGGTATAAATACCCAACATGATATACCTTTCGATGGGAAGTGATTACGATGGGAAAGGACAAGAACGATGACGATGAGGACACCCTGAGATGTACGAACTGCGGCGATGTTTTCGAGAACACGGCCAACCTCCGACGCCTGAAGAACAAGACCGGGAAGTTCATATGCCCAGACTGCCTCGCTGAGGCCCACGGCAAGGCAGACGAAGACGAGGGGGAAGAGGAAGAGGAAGAGGAGGAGGAGGAAGAGGCCGAGGAGCCGGAGCCCGAAGACGAGAAGCCCAAGAAGAAGAAGTAGACCATTGGCAGGGAGCGAATGAAAATCATTCTCCCCGCCCGTATCCATTTGGAGGTCGTAGTATGTGTGAGGACCATTCGCACTGGTGTTCTAACTGTGGCGGGACCGTCGATGAGAAAGAAGCCGTATTCCTCGATTTCTGGATTGACCCGAAGACCGGGGACGCCCACAACCAACGCTCGATAATCTGCGCCCGTTGCCTCTCCGACCCCCGACTGAAGGAAGTTATCACGACCATCGAGGAGATATCCAAGGCCGAGGCCCCGATGGTCAAGAAGGAGAAACGGGGGAAGAACGAAGCGGGTTGTTCCCGCTGTGGCAAGAAGCTTACTGACGAGACGCCGACGGTGGCCCTGACGATGGCGTGGGATGTGGCTGCCAAGAGGTTCGACGAAGGCAAATTCGTCATGTGCAAGGACTGTTACAACACCGACCCAAAGACGAGGATGGCATGGCAACTCCTCGCCAAGCTCGGGAAGAACCCGACGTTCTCCCTGAAGATGGCGTGTGGTTCGTCGAAGAAATGCGCGACCTTCAAGAAGAGCAAGAACCCCGCGTTCAACTGCGCCAACATTAGTGCTGTTGCCCACATATCGCTGAAGGGCCAGAAGATATTGATGGTCTGCAACCGGGCTCATCCGAAGAGATGGACCGTCCAGCAGGCCGACCCGCATCTCCACCCGCCGAAGATATCAGCGAAGGTCATGTCCAACGCCTCCGTAACGAAGTCGATGGCGAACCCGTCCGAAATCGGGAAGCTCGCCAAGAAGCTGAAAGCCGCCGTAAAGACGATGGAAAAGGCGGCCAATAGGTCGAAGGACCCCATTCAGAAGCAGTACCTGTTGGGTCAGGTGACGCTCCTGAAGGCGATGATAGGACCGATAGTGGCGCACTCGTGAGGGTCCGTCATGACGATAAGGATGGGGCGCAGGGCCAAGAAGATTTATCTGTTGGTCAAGGATGGGAGGCCGCTCATCTTCGAGAGATATCCCGATGTGATAATGCCGTTGGCGTTCTTCACGAAGAAACAGGCCATCGACGCATTGAAAGAAATCGATGACGAAAAGGTGGGGGTTCTTGAATTTGACATACCTATTCTGTCAAAACAAAAAGCGAAAGAAATTCATAAAAAACTGGAAATGGTTCGATGGGCCAATAAAAGATTGGAAGATGCATTAAAAAATGCACCAAAAGAAAAGGGTCACATCGTCGCTCACGTCGAGAAATGCCTGATATGCATGGCGTTCTTATGGACCTGTCCGAGATGCGGGGTGAATCAATGCGATTGTACCGACCCTACTGGCATTCATCGCAAGGCGGCTAAGGCAAAATGGAGGGGGTGTAATAAATGAAAAAGGAAGTCACGGACGAAGATAGGGCCAACACCGTAAAGGCTGTCGAGAAGTGCGAAACCCTACTTGAGCTCGGGGTCATGGGGTTACCCGGTATGGACCTCGTGAGCGACGTTAAGAAGGCCAAAGAGCTTATGAGGAACGCCATGTCATGCTTATTTCAAGCCCGTTTTTCCCTCCAAATCCTTCAGGTCGCCCGTGGAGATGACAAGGACAAACACATCATGGCCCTCATGTTGGCCGAGGAGTTCTTCACGGAGAAGTACAAGACCGTCTTCGGCGAGTTCGAGGCCGTCATGATGGTCCCGGAGAAGGGATGAACATGGCCTGGGTCCTCATCGAAACGGACACCGCGATGCAACAACTCCCGTCCATCAAGGAGAAGATAGAACGGATACTCCGAGATAACGGTATGCCCGTCCGGGTCCTAATCATGGCCCAGAACAACGAACTCCATGTGGTCAGCAAGACAGACAAACAACCAATTCCTATACCGAAGGAGGGATGTGATGAGACGGATTGAGAAGGTCGCTCAACGGCTTGAAGCCAACGGGTATCAAACCCAGATACTCGACGATAATCGCCTTGGCGTGGTCGTCCCTCACGGGGGGGACCGCGATGTCCGAAATTCAATACCGATGTGGATGTGGTTGTTTTACTGGATTAAAACCACGACCGTCCACGAACATGCCCGAGGGGATAGAGGCAACGATATCATCGAGGTAATGATGTGGTGAGCATGTCCAGATACCGCACCAGAACGCAGAAAAAGGGCATCTGGCAAAGCATTAGGGCACGTGTCGGGTCATGGTGGGGCCATTTTCGGGGCCGTTTCGATTAGCACTCACTAACAGATTGGACCTATTAACACCCGCTAACGGAAAAAAGGACTTTAAATCTTCCGAATTGAACGACAACTCGGAAGGCCGTAGAAACATGCCCCG
>MEWP01000168.1 GCA_001775395.1 candidate division Zixibacteria bacterium RBG_16_53_22
GCGCTAGTAGTCTTAGATAGCCCTGGGCCGACCCACACCGGTGCTTGGGATGCGGCCCCTCAAGAAAAATCATTACCCAAAATATATCTGCTCAGAGCCGGCCATTGCGCCTCCCACGTCATATACTCCGCTGCGGCCACGAGTGATCCCTTGAAATGACCAGGCGGTAGGGCCAATAACTCATTTACAGCGTTCGCAATTCCGCGGCTGCTGTAGTCAGAAAACACTACGCCGAGATGGTGTTCATTAACTACCGCCCTAATTGTCGGGAAAGCGGGGGCTATGGTTGGAACGCCCGCCTGTACAAAGTCACTAAGTTTCCCGGGCTCACAATAAACGTTGTTTAGTACCGAATCGTCATAGATTATGACACCCGCCCTAGATGCGCGGGCATATGGAAAAACCATTTCGTGTGGAACGCTTTCCAAAACAATTATCCTACCAGAGGTCGATGAATCCTTGAGCAGTGGCTCAATATTCTCAGACCACCACGGTTCTTGTTTCTTGCCCATCAACACCAGAACCGCATCGTCACGAAAGTACTTCGCGGCTTCCACCAAGCGATCAAGCCACCTGCCCTCTGAGAGCATGCCCTGATATAGAACCACCTTCTTGTCTCTCGGAATGCCATGATTTACCGAAAAATCAACGGTAGATACCGAGGTATCAGGGCGAGACTTATAGTTGTGAGCTATAACCGGTTTGATTCGGGAGTAACGCCTTTCGACGTAGAACTTAGCCCTATGCTCATTTTGAGTGATTACTGCATCTGGCTTCATCAAGAAGCCTAAAATCTCCATCACCACAACCAACCAAGAGTATTTCGATCTCTGCTTCCCATAAATCTCGAATGGATAGTAAACTGAACGGCATCCATAAAGCCTTGCCCAAGTTTGGGCAGCGAAAAAACCAAGTGGTAAGAAAGTAATAATCAAATCCGGTTTGTGCATATTAGATAAGTCATGCACATCTTTGATGAAACGTCTACTGAATCCACCCGCACCGTATACCCTCTTAACATAACCGGGGTTTTGGGCTTTTGATTTTTTCCACTTTGCAAGGGAAAGAAAGATACCAATATGGTCATCTTTTATCTCCTCCTTTGGAGAAAGGCTCGCCATAAAGATCCTTGCCTTTGGACAGTGATCTTTTAAACTTTTCAGTAACAACTTTATAAAGGGCTGCTTTAGATGATCTTTTTCGTAAAGCAATAAAATAGTCTTTGAGTTCATTGGTGTAGATACGTCCTTAGAATCTCAGCGATCTGCGCGGAAGAGGTGCCATCACCATAAGGATTGACAACCGAAGCCATTCGCCGGTATTTGTCGTTACAGGTTGCGACTGACATTAACCCCTCCAAAATGGATTCTTCCTGAGTGCCGACCAACTCCGCACATCCAGCCTCAATACCTTCCGGGCGCTCCGTATTGTCGCGAGCAACCAGAACCGGCTTACCGAGCGATGGACCTTCTTCCTGAATCCCGCCGGAGTCCGTCAGGATGAAATGCGAACGGCGCATTAAGCTAACAAAAGCTCCATAGGGCTGAGGGTCAATTAGTGTGATTCTTTTGTTTCCAGTGAGTAGAGACGTTATTACGGACTTCACAGCAGGGTTAGGATGAACCTGGAACAAGACCTGATAGTCAGGAACTCTCGTGAGGAACTTCTTCAACGCGTTGCAGATATTTGCCAGCCCTCTTTCATGATTTTCTCTTCGATGTGAGGTAACCAGTACGATCTTGGTCGAATCATCAATCAAAGGAAGATCATCAGGCAGTTGCGGAGCCTTGGCTTCGAGAATCATCGATGCGTCACGCAGCGCATCTACTATCGTATTTCCTGTGAGATAGATCGAACTCTCTGGCACCCCCTCTGAGCGTAGCGCCGCGACGGATCTAGGCGTTGGAGCAAAATGAAGGTCGGCGACAACTCCGATCATCCTTCTGTTTATTTCTTCTGGGAATGGCGCATATTTATTGAAGGTTCTCAACCCTGCTTCAACATGAGCGATTTTGCAGCCGGATAAGAACGCGCAATAGGACGCAGCAAATGCCGACGTAGTATCACCCTGCAGCAGTACCCAATCAGGGCGCTCGCCGGCAAAGAGAACACCCATCTCTTCAATAGCGCGCGAAGTAAGTTCGGAAAGAGATTGACCAGGTTTCAATACGTTCAGCGTGATGTCCGTCCTCACGTTAAAGAAGTCCATCACATCACTCAACATCTGTCCGTGCTGTCCGGTGGCGCATATCTTGACGTCGAAATCCGCACCCTGGTTCCTGAGCGTCTTTATGACCGGTGCCATTTTAATTGCCTCCGGTCTCGTCCCAATTACGCAAATAATTGACTGCTTCATCTCTGTGCTACCAAACCTATTGAAACCTCTGTAGATAATGTCCGTTGGGTTGGATGCACGTAATGAGGCCATCCGGAAGCCAAAGCGTGATAGTCAACTAGCACGCATTCTTCGTAATCGTCCGAGCAAGTGCTGCCGCAGCAAGCGAAACGGGTGCTCAACACGATCAGTCAATGACTCGACTTGTCTGGAAAGCTGTGTGTTGGTCTCTTGTGAGTTGGCAAGCGCGCTTGCGTCGAGATCAACCCAACGCTGAAGATCAGAACATTGGGACTCAAGTTTTACCGCACGTAGCTCGGCCTGCTCGCGGTGGGCGGTTTGCGCAGAAAGCCTTTCCTTGGCCTCGGCGAGTCCTTGGCGCAACTCATTGCTGAGAGATTTGAATTCTCTCAGGCGTGATTCGGCCTCCTCACGACTGGCGGTTTGCGCGGACAGCCTTTCCTGGGTCTCGGCGAGCCCCTGACGCAGATCAGTACACGCAGACTCGAGTTCCCTCGCGCGCGATTCGGCCGCCTCGCGGTTAGCTGTCTGCACAGATAGCCTCTGCTGAGCCTCGGCTAACCCCTCGCGCAACGCGTTGCAGAGGTACTTGAATTCTCTCAGGCGTGATTCAGCATCATGAGTGAGAGGAATCCATTTCCTATCAATGACAATGCTCAATAACTCATTAAACGCCAGAAGATCATTGCATTCCTGAATCTCTTTGAATTCCTGCTCCCATTGCGCACTGTACTTATTGTACTGACGCTGAAGATAAAACAGTGCTTGAATTAAGCGATGTATACCACCTCTCAGATTTTCTCCGTATTCAGGAGATGCGATGAAGCGACGCAGAAAGTATGTACCGTGGCTCAGGAATGGGGATTGTGGTCTTTGATTGTCTGAGGCAAATAACGTAGCTAGCTGCCGATCAATAATCACGTCAGAGTAACCCTCCGGCGACAGATTACGTCTGTATCTGCGCGCAGTTAGCACATGCCGGACATCTCCATACATACATATCTCAGAAACTGTAAGTCTGTCTGGCAGTATTTCACGGGGAAGAAACCCAATCTCACGAAGAACCTCATAACGGAACAACCCATATACTGCATCACCCGCGCCAAAAAACTCCAAGGTAATTGCGCGAAGGACGTCGATGGGCTGCATGGATGCAGTGTCCAACGCAAGCCCTTCACCCTCTATGACATTTCCATCAACGGAGAGAATAGTAGTTCTGGGGTGAGCCAACACGGTATTGGGATTGTCTTCGAGAGCTTGATGAAGATTGTCGAGCCAGTTTTGTTCGACCCAGTCGTGATCCGAATACCAGGCAAAATAGTCTGGGCTGAACAATTGCCCAGACAACTCCGCAACCCGGTTCCAGGCCGCAATCAGTCCCGTCCGGGACTCGTTTCGGAACAACGTGATCCTAGGATCCTGTTTGGAATAACGCTCCAGAATCGTGTAGGAGTCGTCGGTTGAGCCATCATCCAGCACGACGGCATGAAAGTCCGCGTATGACTGCGCCAGTAGCGAGTCCAACGCTTGCCGAAGGTGGGCAGATCCGTTGTAAACCGGTATTCCGATGCAAACTACCCTAGACATCACGGGTCCTGTATGTTTTGCCAGATTTATAGCCAAAGACAACAATCGCACGCGGCTTCTTTTCGCTGAAGGGAACCGTATCGGACACCGTCACGCCGTTATGCAAAAGCAGATACTGCAAACAATCGAAGCCGATATAAACACCGCTCCACGTGCTGTTTTTGTGAACGATTCCTTGCGTCGTACCAGGTGCGTAATGGATGGAATGACCTTCGAAGTTCTCTGTTCGGCCTAACTGGCCATTAGCTGCCAGCGCAAAATCTTCGCAGTTCACCTGCAAGACAAGCCTTCCGCCAGGGACGAGCAACCGGCACATCTCGGAGACTGCCATCTCGTATGAGGACAGCTTGTCGATGTGCTGAACCACGGCGTAGGAGTAAACCAACCGCGCACATCTGTCTGGAAGATCGGCTCTTCCTTCGCTGTTCAGACTGATAAGCGATTCGATACCGGGGACAAGACGCTCACAGTGGCTGAGCATGGTCGGCGAAATATCGATCCCCGCACATCTGATACCACGTTCAACCAGGGCGTTAAGGATGCGGCCCGCACCGCACCCATACTCGACAACCAAACCAGTGCCCGGGGCGTTAGCAAGTGACGGCAATACCAGTCGCTCGGCGAGTTTTCTGCCTTTTTCGAAAAATAATTGCAGATGCTCCTCAGAAAAATCATCGGCACTGGCATCTGCCATATCCGGCATGGTCATCACCGCATAGAGAGGGTTCTCTTTTGCCTTGTCTTCCCAGGAGTTTGTCTCCCAATGGTCCGGAATAATTTTTTTTGCCATGTTCTCTCCGATCAAAAAAATCGTCTCGGGGCAATCCTATTTATCAGAATGTCTTCAGCGATGAGGTCATCGAGACTTCTGCAGGAACACTGCACCGAAAGAATAGGGTGCATTACCGAAAGTTGGATGCCGCAGGTAACTCTTGTGATTATCCTCAAATACAGGATTGCCTATCAGATTAAAGTGTCCAGTCCCAATAAAACTTCTGTGTATGTCTGCCTCACACTTGAGCGCGTTTCTTGGACTTGGGTCCTTGCCGATACCGACTACGCCAGGCGCAGGATTCCTGTAGTCGAAGGTCAACGACAAGACCCCGCCCGGCTTGAGGCATCTGGCGATCTCGGCCAATGCTGCCTGCTTGACATCGAAATCGAGATGTTCAAACACGCAGATCGAGAAAGCATGATCAAAGTACTCATCGGGAAAATCGAGCTTTCGCATGTCCATGGAGTAGGAATGCATGGTTTTCCAGCCCATCGCGTTGGCCACGTTGTCGCCGTTTGCCAAAAGTCGCTCATTGAGATCCACCGAATGCAGTTCATAGCCTTTAGAAGCCATGTAGCAGGTAAACAACGAAGACGCGCCACCTGCATCAAGCAACTGCATGCCTGGCGTTAGTTGTGGACGCATGTTGCGCAGAACCCAGTAAATCTCCCAGTAGAGAAACCACGGATAGCGCAGATCATCTGCTGCACTATCCAAAGGCTGGTAATCCAGTCGCTGAACGTAGCCCCGCTCCAGTGCCTTGGCCTCTCCTTCGTCAAGCTGATACTCGCCAATCGAACTATTATCAAGTGGACTGCGTTGGCGTCCCACCAATCCGGACTGGGATTTTTGGATTGGGGCCTTCGGAAACGTTCCCACCCAAGACGATGGTGAGACACTACACTCGTAAATCGCACGAATGAGTGAATTTAACTCATTAATCAGTGGGCTGGCGTCATGAGCGAACAGGTCATCCCGATCCATGCTTTTATTGATGATGGGGATGGCTTCGTTATCGTGCTTTATATTGATCATTACGTTAATTCCTATAGAGATGTTCGGCCCAACGTTTGCTCAGATCGTCCACATCCATTGCTGAAAAGCTGTCCATTTCGTGAGAGTCCTTGTTGAAGTACTCGTTTTCCATGAGATTTTCGGACAGGCTTCCAACACTGTGGCCTGTAACCGTGTTTTTGCAGTAGCGACTTAATTCTGCGGCAATCCGTTCTAAAGGATCAGGCCCAGATAGCAAGTTTCTATGGGCCCAATCCGCAAGTGGAGTACTATCGCCAGGGGAAGCAGCATCGTTGCAGATTTGCATAAACTCTTCAGGCGTCTTTAGGCGTGGTGCGTATTCATACCACTCGCAATGCAAGCTATCAGGAATTGGAATTGGCTCGAACATCCAGGCCGGTTTACCTGCCACTGAAGCCTCAAGCAAACTAGTGCTGTAAGACGATACAACTTGGTCGCTCGCGAGGATCCATTCACGAACCGTTCCTGCTTTGATAAACTTGATGTTGCCGGTGTCCTTGCCGATTTCCGACATAAAGAACTCAAGGATGCGGGAAGTATTGATCGCCGGACGTGGTCTAAAAATCACTTCAACGTCATTCCTGCTGGATGCTTCGAGGCAAGCCATCAAGAGTGATTTCAGCGAGGGAATGGAGAAATTGACGAGTGCTGTCAATTCCTCGCGGTCGCCGCCGAGTGATACAAAGAAATCTAACTTCTTCTGAGCAAATGCCCACCGGTAATTCTCCGGCACAAAAATCCACCGCTTGCTGTGATCGAGGCCGTAACGGCGGCTGAGCGTAGCGCGATCACTAAAAAAGCTCCGATATGGTTCTTTATACAGTTGATAAATTGGGTGTCCGTTGACGATTATTTTGTCGGCGGGTACCCCGTGCTCAAGTAGATAGCCCTGATAGAAGTCACCCCACGCGTGATGTATGACACCATTTTTGGCAATTTCATCCGAGGGGGCCTTGATCTTCTTGTGAGCCTTGTAATGAATCTGCTCCCACGCGGCATTGACATGAATTGCGTTAGGCCAGCGTTCAAAAACGTCCTCAGTAGCTAGGGCTCCTTTGACAAAATAGACAAAAGGATGAACGACGACCTTGGGCTCAAACTCGATAAGATAGTCTTTAATATGCTGATATAAATTGCGGATCTCGACGTTCAAGCCATATTTGCATTTTGCAATCGCCTTCGTTACACAGGCTGCATCAAGCTCTCGAGCGACGTGCTCAACCAGCCAAAGTACATCAATCTTTCTTCCAGGGAAGAAGTGAGGGTGGCTCTGATTCATAGGCGAGTAGGACAAGGTCATCTCTCCAACAATCTGCTAGCTAGATGATCTGTGCCAAGTTGAGTAACACCAAGAACCTCAGAATTTGTACCGCATGGGGGGATATCTTCGATTCCAAAACAAAATACTTGGGTATCATTGCATCCGAACTGAATTACTGCTTGTGCTACCGTGCTGCCTTGCCCACCAATAACATAATGGTTGTCTAGGCAATACACCCGCTTGCAGCTTCCAATTGCCGTCTGCAGCCAGCTTGAATCTACATGATTTAACCAAGGCAGGTTGATGACCTTGACACTGAGACTATTATTGCGTTGCAGAATACCTGCGGCCAGAACGGCGGCGCTAAGTAAAACCGGCCCATATGTGACTACGGCCACATCGGTTCCATCGACCAGAGTTATGCCCTGCCCGAATCTAGGGCGATAAGCTTCCGGAAGTTGGTAGGGGATGTCCCAAGGCAGAGAGACTAGCCTGAGATAGCAACTGCCCGGCGCCTCGTTGATGCACCAGTCGAGTAGCAGGCCGACCTCGGCCTCGCAAGAAGGCTCGACCAGGGTCATGCCGGGAATGGCGGCGAGAACTGAGATGTCGCGCACGGCCTGGTGGGAATGCCCGGGGCCACCAGGGACTACGCCAGCGAGTGAGCCGACGTAGATGATTTTTGTTCTCTCGGTGGCATTGTTGTAAATCTGTTCGTTCGGGCGTGTCGAGAGAAAACAGGCGAAGGAATGCACCACCGGCAGTAATCCTTTAAGCGCCATGCCCCCCGCCATCGACACCGTGTCTTGTTCCGCGATGCCGCACTCGAAGAAGCGTTCTGGAAAGCGATCGCGGAAGGGAATGAGGCCCGTGTCCAGGATTAGATCGGCATCCAGGGCGACGAGATTGGGACGCTTTTCAGCTTGCTCCAGCAGGGCGCGGGTGTAGGCCGGGATCAAGCGTTGTGCTGTGGCTGGCGGGGCCGGGGTGGCCTCGCGCTCGATGGTCTCGAAGTCCAGGGCGGCGACACTGGCATCGCTCATGCGTTGTTGCAGTCGAGCCATGATTTCTTGTGCAGCCAATCGGTAGGAACTGGCATCTGGCGCACCGCTGTGGAACCGGTACATGGCTACATCCGAATCCAGCGAGGTATGCTCCATGAAAGAGACGCCCTTGCCCTTGATGGTGTCTGCGATGATGATCCTGGGCCGAGTCTCATCCTTCAGCGAGGCGAGTGTGGCGGCGAAGGCACTGATGTCGTTGCCGTCGCAGCGTTCGACACGCCAGCCGAAGGCGCGTAATTTAGCTTCCAGGTCGCCCAGGTCGGAAACGTTCTTGACAAAGGTATCCGACTGCAATTTGTTGTGGTCGATGATGGCGGTAATTTCGTGCAGACCGTAATTGACGGCGGAAACCAGGGATTCCCAGAATTGGCCTTCCTGTAGTTCGCCGTCACCGGTCATCACGAACACGCTACCAGGGCGGTTGGCAAGCCGGTTGGCGAAGACCATGCCTTTGGCCTTGGAAATACCCATGCCCAATGAGCCCGTGTTGGTGACGATGCCGGGGGTTCCGATATCCGGGTGACCGGGCAGGCCGTCGATTTTCCGCAACTTGTGGATGAGGTCGAACTCGATCTTACCCATGCCGATGAGGGTGGAGTAATAGCCGGGGGCGTCGTGGCCCTTGGAGCTGAAGAAGATGTCCTCTTCTTGCATTTCTTCCAGCAATAGCCAGCTAATGATATCCAGGCTGCTGAAACTGCTGCCAATATGACCAGAACCTGCACGAGCGATCATGTATAGGGCATTTAGCCGGCACATGTCGGCGAAGATGGCGGCACGCTGTTCACGCGGCACGTTCAGGCCTCGTATCCGTTGGAATTCGGAATAGGGAAGGTAATACAGCGTGCCTTCTACGGCTTGACCAACAAGATCGCCCACGGTTTGCTCCGGTTTATTCGACGAGGTTATAGGGTTGAATCGAGATGTTCGGCAGGATGGCCGACTCGACATTTAGCAGCCGCTCGGCCATCCACCAATCTTCCGGCTCGTTGATGTCGAAACCTTCATAGCCCTGGCTGACAAATGGAATGATGGCTTCGCCCGCGATGCTGTTCTGTTCCAGCGGAACCTGTGACCAGGCGATCTCAAGACTGGCGTCCTGCGCATACACCTCGGGCAGCGCTGCATACTGGCTGCTGTGCCATGGGGTCGAACCGTTTGCGAAGGGGAGAAGCGGCAGCATGCGCGTACCACGGATGACCCACATCTTACCCGGGTGCTGCTTGCATTTTTCAATGGCGCGCAGTGAATCTGCCCGTGGATCATCGATAAAGAGTGACCAGGCACGCCGGACGGTTTCGGGCAGGCGGAATGGACTAGTGGGGCGCAGTATGCTGAAAATCTCGAATTCCCTCCCGGCCTTACGCAACTGGGTAAGCATCCAGACGACCCACTCAATGTCGGGGGATTTATCGCCGGAGATCTCGGCAGCGCGCAAGAAAGGCACCTCGGCCCCATAATGACGTGCAACGTCGGCATAAAGCTCGCTGTCGGTGGCACAGATGACCGCATCGAACACACCGCTGTCGATGGCCGTCCTGACCGAATAGGCGAGCATGGGATGCCCGCCCAAGGGGCGGATATTCTTATTCGGTACGCGCTTGGAGCCGGAGCGGGCTGGTATAAAGGCAACGGCACGGGGTTTCATGGCCAAAGTTAGCCTGCACGAACAAGGAAAGAGATGTTCTTCAGCTCCGAGTATACGTCGAGCGCCTCGACACCGGGTTCACGCGAGCCATTACCGGATGCGCCAAACCCACCGAAGGGCATATGCGGCTCGCTCCCGTAAGTGCCCATATTGATATTTGCCACCCCGGCTTTGACACGCTGAGCGAACCACATGGCCCGATCGACGCTGCGGGTATGGATGGCTGCGGTCAACCCGTATTCCGTTGCATTGGCAAGTTGCAGGGCCTCAGCAAGATTCTCCACGACATGCAGCGTAACCACTGGCCCAAAAACCTCCTTGCAGCTAAGTTCCGCGCTAGGGGTCAAGCCCTCGATCACGGTTGGCTGGATGTAATAGCCTTGTGCAAGCTCGGGCTCGCTGGGCGCCGATCCACCGCACAGAATGCGGCCACCTTGTTGCCTGGCGGTCTCGATGGCTGCCAATATCGATTGCTGCTGACGCTTGTTGACGACCGGGCCGAGATCACAGCCGGCGCTCACACCAAGTTTTAGACTTTGTGCCTTGGCAATCAGTTTGCCGCGGAAGGCCTCGTAAACTGACTTGAAGACAATGACGCGACTGCCGGCCGCGCAACGTTGACCGGCATTGCTAAAGGCGGAGAGCGCAGCCCAATGCACCGCCTGGTCGAGATCGGCATCGTCGCAGACCACGAAGGGGTTCTTGCCGCCCAGTTCCAGCGAGACGCGGGCAAGACGTTTTCCCCCCACCTCTGCAATCCAACGCCCGACACCGGTCGAACCCGTAAAACTGATGACGTTGACGCGCTCATCGGTAACTAAGGCGGCGCCTGCGGGTTGGCCACGCCCCTGAACAACATTGAACACCCCATCCGGCAGGCCCGCTTCCTTAGTCAGTTGGGCAAAGAGCAATGCAATACGCGGAGAATCCTCCGCGGCCTTGAGTGCCACGGTATTGCCACAAATCAGGGCAGGGAAGGTCTTCCAGGCGATGTTTGCGATCGGCGTGTTCGCCGGCACGATCAATCCTGCGATCCCGCGAGGCTGGCGGACGGTGTGGCTGTATTTGCCAGGCATGCCTGAGGTCAAAGAGCGGCCATGAAGCCGCATACCCTCACCCGCGAAGTACTCAGCTTGCAGGATGGCGCCGTCTATCTCACCCTTGGCATCCTGAGGCGGCTTTCCGGTTTCGATGGCGATGCACTCAGCCAACTCGTCGGCGCGCCGCTTCATGGCGGCCACGATCTCGCCCAGAATCTGGCCGCGCTTGACCGGCGTAAGGTCAGACCAAGCAGGGAAGGCAGCGGCAGCCGTGGATATCGCATGTTGGACATCGGCAGCGTCGGAATCGGCCACCTGACAGAGCAATTCGTCGTTGTGCGGATTGAACTTGTCCAGCCAATCGCCGTTTTCCGGTTGCGTTTCCTGGCCGTTGATCCAGTTGGGAATGCGCATTGTGTTGCTCGCCATGGTCAGATCGCCGTCCATCCGCCATCGATGACGAGGTTGGCCCCGGTCATGTATTGCGAGGCGGGGCTAGCGAGAAACAATACCGATCCGTTGTATTCGTCCGCGTTCGCCATGCGGCCCACCGGGATACGACCGCAATAAACGTCGAGGAAAACCTGTTCCTGGTTGTTAAAGACGCCGGCAATGGTGAGCGAGTTCACACGGACACTCTTCTTCGCCCAATACACCGCAAGATAACGCGTGAGGTTGAGAATGCCCGATTTCGATGCGGAGTAGGCCACCGGCTTGAAGAAAGCATCCCCGCGCTTGCGACGGTACTCATAAAGACTCTGGTCCGGCGAGACCACACCGTAGATGGACGCAACGTTAATGATCGACCCCTTGCTGGCCTTGGCCATGGCCGCACCGAAGACTTGGCAGCAGAGGTATACGCCCTTCAGATTGACGTCGATCACCTTGTTCCATGAGGCCTCCGGGTAATTCTCGAATGGCCCATTCTCCTCCGGCGGTGCCGATGGCGGGGAATCAATGGCAGCGTTGTTGATCAAGACGGTGGGCGTGCCGAACTTGCTAACAATTTGATCCAAGGCCTGTTGCAATGAGATCTTGGCAGTGACATCGGCCGAGCAAAACAAATAGTTTTCGCGGAACCCTGCCGCAAGCGCATCGCTTCCAGCCGATGGCCGAACATCCAGCCCAGCCACGCGGGCACCGCGTTCAAGGAATGCCTTGGCGTACTCCCCCCCCAACTGGCCCGATACGCCAGTAACCAGGACGATTTCCCGACTGACGTCAAAAAGTGCATCTGCGCTCATTGTTTATAATCCATTCAGAATGCTGCTCTTGGCATGAAAAACAAGATCGCACACTTCACGCACCGCCCCAAAGCCACCCGGCTTTTCGGTGCGATGTAGAACATGCGGGTACACTTCAGGGTAAGCATCGGCCACTGCAACCGGCACCCCAATGGATTGAAATGCCGGAATGTCGTTGATGTCGTTGCCGACAAACATGGTTTGTTCCGGTGCGATGCTCAGCTCCCGACAGGTCTCCAGTATTGCTGCGGCTTTGTCCTCGACACCTTGCTTGCACGGCAACTTCAATTTGTTGGCCCTGGCCAAAACGACGGGATTGGCTTCGGTGGAGATGACAAAGGCTTGTACCCCTATATTTCGAAGCCTTGAAAGCCCAAGTCCGTCACTGCGCCAGCAACGAACCGCTTCAATGCCATCTTGCGAAACATAAACGGTGTTGTCGGTAAATACGCCGTCGAAATCGAAGGCGATCAATTGGACCGAGGCAAGTATTTCCTGACTGATCATTCGTGCATCTTCAACGGCGGGTCAGCCTTCGAGGTCTGAATAGTGAATCGGCTCGCCTTTGGCAATATTTCTCTTTGCAATACTCCCGATCACCTGATTGGACTCGCGCACCGGAATGTATTGTGTGTTGAATATTCGTCCGGATAGATTTTCGAGGGTGATTTTTTGCCCCGCCTGAATGTCCACATATGCTATCAATGATTTACCGAGTTTCTTGAATACGCGCTCATTCCCGAGGTCATCAGCCGGCTTTGTCGGCATCATGTGGCGGACGCGCTTGATGTCTCTTACAAACTTTCTAAAACCTTCTGGTTCAAGAGCAAAGCTGTGGTCAGTACCTTTCCAGGCGCGATTGAGCGTGACATGCTTCTCGAAAACGCGGGCGCCTTTCAGGTAGGCGACCGGCCCGGATAACGTGCCATTGAAATGATCCGAGGAACCAATTGTGCACCCCGGGAACTCCTTGATTAGCACCTCGATATTGTCCAACCCAAGCCGGTTGTACTCACAGGGATATTCCGAGACGCAATGCAAAATCGCCACTTCATCATGGTGATTGAGCAGCACATCGACACTTGATCGAATCTGATCGATCTTCCCTCCTCCAACACTCATAACAACCGGCCTACCCAGGCTGGCGATGCGATGGATCAGCGGAAGATTACCCAAATCGAATGATGCAATCTTCAAAATATCGACATCGATTTGCTGGAGGAGATCGAGACTAGGTTCGTCAAACGGGGTCGACATGAACTTAATACCGTGTTTAATACAGTCTTCCTTCAGGATAGGCAACCACTCGGGCTTAAGCTCGAGTTTTTCCCGGTGCGCCCCGTAGGTCTCGGCAAACGCATTTTCACTTGCGTAAGGGGCCTCGTAGGCATCCTGAGAAAATAGAAATCTGTTGTTGCGCGTCTGGAATTTGATGACGTCAGCACCTTCGAAGGCAAAGATGCGAATATATTCACGCGCAATATCCAGATCTCCCTGATGATTTTGGCCAACCTCTGCGATGACAAATGGGCTATCGCTTAACTCTTTCTCTCTGAACATAGAAGTGGCTCCGTTTATCTGAACAGCTTTCCCCGATTTATAAGTGGAACTCGGGTGTCATAGCAATTGACCCTCTTTGAATGCAATGTCGTGGATGGGCAAGCGCATGAGGTTGGGCGCGCTGAGCAGCACGTCGACTTTGCGTCCGTGCATGACGCGTGACACTTGCGCAGCCATTTGCGCGGCCATGAGCGCAGGGTTATCCACGGGTTCCGATAATTCAAGCATGATGTCGATATCTCCGCCGTGTGCGGTGTCGTCAAGCCTGGAGCCGAAAACTCGCACACGAGATTTGTTTCCCGCTACTTGGATAGCAAATCGGCGAATAGCTTGAATTTGGTAGTTAGTCAGGCGCATGGTTCTCGACGTGAGGCGTGAGGGTTACGGTTTGTGATTAATATGGTTTCTTAGGCCGAGCACTAAAGCGCGGACTCGATTGACCCTCTCCAGAACGGGCTCGGTGTTTGCATACTTGAGACGTGTCGTTATCAGAAGTTGCGTTTCCAGTTCCGCGAGGCTTGCGGTTAATCATGTATTTATTTCGTCTTTGCTGTGTCTCCGATGCGGCGAACCGTATCAGGCGAGAACCCGTATCCCTCTTTCGGCAACCAGGTTCAGCAGTTTAAGCGATGGGCCATTCGGCTTCTTTTCACCGCGCTCCCATTTCTGAACCGTGGAGACACTGGTGTTGAGATAAGCGGCGAAAACAGCCTGGCTCGCCTTGTTCCGCTCGCGGATCCGCTTGATATTCGATGCCGTGAGAACCCTGACCTTCGGCAGGCACAGAACATCAAAATCACGCATCGTCTTGGCATCCATCAAGCCCGCATCGCGCAGCCCACGGGCCGTCTCGTGCACCACCTTCAGTACAGACTTAGCCTTCGTCATTGTCGCTCACCTCAGTCAACTCACCGGCTCTGACCGCATTGGCCAGACCTTGTTCGCTGTAGCCCAGCAATTCCTTCGCCAACAAGCGCAATGCTTCCAATTCATCGCGGCTGATATTGGCTCGTTCGTTCTTCGGGTAGCCGTACATGAAAAACGCACGCTCGCCCTGCCGGAACGCTATCAAGGTACGCACGCCGCCGCGCTTGCCACGTCCCGGGAGGCCAATCCGCTTTTTGTATACATTGCCACCGAGCGCGTCGGCCAACCCCATCTCCAATTCGCTCACGGCCCTGAGTAACACGGCATCCGCAAGCCCTTCCCTGGCAGCCCACTTACGAAACCACTTGGTTTTGTATATTTTCATGTAAGCAAAAGTAGTGTAGCACTTAGTGCTATATTTTCAACTGCCTGATTCGTCGGGGAGTGGGTATGAAATGCGCCCCATGTCCGATAATCGCCAATTATCGGACGCAGCAATCGGGAATATGTATCCTGCTCACGTGCTCACTTATGCTTCCTGCACGTCGAAGGAGGGGAAGGGACGATGGCGATCTCTTCAATGGTGGATTCGACGTTTGTGCGCCTTCATCCGCCCTGCGATTTGCCGTTATGTGGAGTGGCGTTTCCAGTTCCGCGAGCGACCCCAACGAAATGCTCAAGAAATTGTTGAATTCCTTGCTCGACTTCCTGCCGGCACCTTCACTCAGATTACTCGGCACAGAAACCGCTGACCGGCGCAGCTGTGCCGTAAGCCCATATATCTCTTCCTTGGGGAATGCCGAGGTCACTTTGTAAACATCCTCCACCAATAGCATCGCCTGCTTCCACGCATCCAGATCCTTGTGGTCCACCCTCCCCTCCTTTCACGTCTCACCTTTACTCATAAGTCAGAAATATAGGCAACACTCGGATGCTTGAAGAACGAGCGCACCAAGGCCGGATCGTTGCCGATCTCAGTAAG
>MEWP01000169.1 GCA_001775395.1 candidate division Zixibacteria bacterium RBG_16_53_22
ACATCCCCCCTTGCCCCCTATCGCCCTTGTGTATTATATTCCCCGCAACTTTATGAATGGCTTATTCGTGACGTTTGGGAAGTGTCGAAAGGACCCGACCACGGGAGGAACCAAGAGTTTATGCCAAAGAAAACTGCGTTCTATAATATCCACGAGAAGGCGGGGGCCAAGATTGTCGAGTTCGCGGGCTACCTGATGCCGGTCCAATACCGCTCCATCACCGAGGAACATAAGCGCGTGCGCAAATCGGTGGGGCTGTTCGACCTCTCCCACATGGGCGAGTTCGTTGTCTCCGGCCCCGGCGCCAGGCAGTTTGTCCAGCATGCCGTCACCAACGATATCAACGCGCTCGGCCTGGGGCAAGTCATGTACACCGCCATGTGCTACCCCGACGGCGGTATCGTGGATGACCTGCTGGTCTACAACCTCGGCGATTTCGTCTACCTGGTGGTGAACGCCTCCAATATCGACAAGGATTTCGCGCACCTGAACGGGCTGCGCAAAACCGGTTTAGTCGCATCGACCGATGTCAAGCTCGAGAACATCTCCGACGAGACCGCGCTGCTGGCTATACAGGGCCCCGATGCCGAAAAGGTGCTGGCCAAAATGACCGACTACGACCTGCCCAGCCTCAAATTCTACTGGGCCGCCACGTCGAAGATTGCCGGCGTGGAGATGCTCTTTTCGCGCACCGGTTACACCGGCGAGGACGGGTTCGAGCTTTATATGGCGCCTAAATATGCGGAAAAACTGTGGGACGCGGCAATGGAAGCCGCCCGCGAGTTCGAGGGCGAGCCGATCGGGCTGGGGGCGCGAGATTCACTTCGCCTGGAAATGAAGTACGCTCTGTATGGCAATGATATCGACAAGACGACCAATCCGCTGGAAGCCGGCCTGGGCTGGGTGGTCAAGCTCGATAAGGGTGATTTTGTCGGGCGTGACGCGCTGGTTAAGATCAAGGAGGAGAGTCCCAAGCGCCGCAACGTGGCGTTCGAGTTGAAGGAGAAAGGATTCCCTCGTCAACACTACCCGATTGTGATCGACGGCAAGAAAGTTGGCGAGGTGACCTCGGGCACGTTCTCACCGATGCTCGAGAAGGGGATCGGAACCGGCTATGTGCCGGCGGACAGTTCCAAAATTGGAACCGAGGTCGGTATCGATATCCGGGGCAAGTTGATTCCGGCCGAGATCGTCAAGCCGCCATTCTACAAGCACGGTACGCGAAAATAGCGAATAGCGAGTAGCGAGTAGCCAATAGGGAGAATACGCGGGGTTTTCAGCCCCGTAGCAGGGTGCGCCATCGCACTGCTTTATAGGGGCAGGGCACCGACGTGCCCCTATAATCAGAAGTCCATTACGTATCCCTGATTACTATTCGCTACTCGCTATTCGCTATCTGGCTATTCCCGGGTTAATTCGTTATAATATATTCCGATACAGATATTGATGAGCGGGAAAGCCGACACCGCAGAGGTTATCACTCTATTTACGCCCGCGGAACTGATAGGCCTCGACCTGAAAGGGTCGACAGCCATCGTTATCGACGTTCTTAGAGGCTCCTCTACCATTATATATGCTTTGAAGCATGGTGTCGCGCGGGTCTTTCCTGCGGCCGAGGTCGATGAGGCCCGTATCATGGCCGATGAATGGCCGACCGGAGAATATCTCCTCTGCGCCGAACGCAATGGCATTAAGGTCGATGGTTTCAGCCTCGGCAATTCCCCATTCGAGTACGATCCGGCTATCGTCGCCGGCAAGGACATCATCTACTCCTCCACAAACTGCTCCAAGGCGCTCATCTCCTCGTATGACGCCGACAGGGTATTAGTCGGCGCTTTCAACAATATCGCGGCCGTGGTCGATTCTATCCAGGTGCCCGGACGTATCGTGCTGGTTTGTTCGGGGAAGATGGGGCGCTTTGCCCTGGAGGACGCGGTTTGCGCCGGGATGTTTGTCACCGAATTCTTGAAACGCTGTCGCAATGAGATGGCTCTCAATGATGCCTCGAGGACCGCAAAAATCCTATTCGATTTCTACCATCGCGACATCCTGACCTTGCTTCGAGAATGCTCACATGGCAGCTATCTGGCCGGGCTGGGGCAGGGGAAGGACCTGGAACTGGCGGCCATGCTCGATTCGGAACGGATCGTGCCCGAGCTGTCGCTCGATAAGAAATACTTCTTTGCAACGCACATTCCCAAGCTCGTCGACGAAGCGCCTCTGCCGGGCCTGGAGGATCCGCAGAAATCGTTCAATCAGACGTCGCTTGCTGTCGATGTCGATTTCGAGGATATCGAAATTCACGAAGTCAGCTCAGATCAATGATCTTCATATAACCAGGTCAGTCTGCGTCTGTCGACTGGCGCCATTCTTTCAAAAGCACCATCATCAAGCGGGCATTCCGGGCGCCGAAAGCAAACTCCCCACCCGCCATGAGGCTATCGAGCAATTCCGGTCTGTTCTCCTGCGCCCAGGGGATAATAAGAGACATTACTCCGTTGATCTGCACAACCGTCGAGTCGGCCAACTCCGTCTGCAAGAGCGCTATCTTGCCGGCCTTTATCACAAATAAGAATGACGAATAATCATAAGGAGGCAAACCCGCCTCCCGGGTCCAATCGTTAATCTCGGTGGTCCGGCAGTAGATAGTGTCTTTCTTTGAGGTCGTGATGGAGATTGTCACTTGGGAATGGATTGCAGAATCGTATTGGGCTTTAGCCCGGCGCTCCTCCACTCCCCTCATTGGCGAGCCCATGCCCCGAAAATCGATAACGGCATCATCGGTGAATAGGGACAGGAGCGAATCGATATTGGAGAAGTTGACCGCCGCCGCATATGACTTGACAACCTCCGCCCTCGATGGCGCGCGCGAGCACGATAGAAACGCAAACAGCGCCGAGAATGCTATTATGATTTTCGCGCACGAAGCGTAATTAATATGTTTCTTGATCATCGTTCCTTCCTTATGCCCCGCGCACAAGATAGCGGATTGGAGTCGAAATGAAAAGGGGCCGAGCTTGGCCAGGCCCACATGCTGTTGACAAAACGCCTTTGACGAAAAAACATTGATTTCGGGGAATGATGATGGTGTATGTTGTAGGGGCGTATCGCGATACGCCCCTACATTGAAACAGCAAACTTTAGAAATTCTCAAAACACCATTTTGTCATCAATCTGGGCACGAGCCTGGCCCGGCCCCGGGATGACACATTTCCGGCGCGATATTAAATGCCGTAAAGCTCGCCGAATTTTCCGTTCAGATATTCCATAAGAGGTTTGTGCGAAAGCGGCTGGCTGGTAACACGTTTAACCAGTTCCTCAGCGCGATAGCGCTGGCCATGCTTGTGAATATTCTCCCTCAGCCAGCCGAGGAGTCCCTTGAAATCGCCGGCCGCGAAACTCTGCTCGATATTTCCCAGATCCGACTTGGCCTTGGCGAAAAACTGCGCGGCATAGAGATTGCCGAGCGTGTAGGTTGGGAAATAACCGATCAATCCGGCCGACCAATGGACGTCCTGAAGGCATCCCGCGGCATCATTCTTGGGCGTGATTCCGAAATATTTCTGGAATCTCTCGCGCCATATGCCGGGGACATCGCCAATTTGAAGGTCGCCGTTGAAAAAGGCGCTCTCGATTTCGAAGCGCAACAGGATATGCAGGTTGTAGGTTGCCTCATCGGCCTCAACCCTGATAAACGATGGCCTGACATCGTTGACAGCAAAATAGAATTGTTCGAGAGAAACGCCTTTGAGCGGCTCCGGGAATATAGCCTGGGCTCGGGGAAAGAAATATTGCCAGAAGGGACGGCTGCGGCCGACCAGATTTTCCCACATGCGCGATTGCGACTCGTGAATCCCCAGCGAAACCGAATCGCCGCAGGGAATGCCGTAATGTTCTTTCGGCAGACCCTGTTCGTAGATTCCGTGGCCGGCCTCGTGCAGGATCCCGAAGAAGGCCTGCGGAAAATGATTCTCGTCATAGCGCGTCGTGATACGAACATCGGTGGGTCCGATACCGGTGCAAAAAGGATGGACGGTAACATCGAGGCGGCCGGAGGCGAAATCGAATCCGATGGCGGACGCGGCCTCCTTGCCGAATTGCTCCTGGCGCTCGATTGCAAAGTTGCGCGCAATTATGCCTCGGTCGGGGGCTTTGCCGGAATCCTTGATCCTGGCGATAAGCTCGACCAGCTCGTTTCGCAAGCCGGCGAATACGCCCGTAATAATCTCGGTCGTCACCCCCGGCTCGAAATCGTCAAGCAAGGCATCATATGGCGTCTTCCTATACCCCACGGCCTCAGCAACCTGGCGTTTCAGGCTGACTACCTTTTCCATCCAGGTTTGGAAGCTGTTGAAATCGGACTTGGCGCGGGCCTCCTGCCATGCCCCCTGGGACAAAACTATGGTACGGCTCAATTCCTCAACCAGCGATTTTGGCACCTTGATGGCCTTTTCATAGACCCTCTTGATCTCTCTGACATTGGCGGCATCGGGCGTGTCGTCAGCCAATTTGACACCATCGTTTGTCAGGTTGCCGATCAGTTCGCCGATTCTGGGGGAAACGAAACGCTCGTGAGCGATCCCCGCCAGAAGCGCCATCTGATTGCCGCGGTGCTCGGAGGCGTTACGGGGCATGTAAGTCCGCTCGTCCCAGTCGAGGAGCGACTCGCAAGACCTCAAGATTGATATCTCCCTGATATTTCGATAGAGCTCATTAAGTTGTTCTTTGGTTTTTGCGGACATCGGATTTCCCTCTAATATTAATTGTCCTTAAGCTGATTTATATGGCTGCCACACTCATTTGGGCACATGCCACGATAATGGTTACGCAATATGCTCTATTTTGATTCAAAGATCAACAGGAACCGACGCGATTTGCCGGGAACCATGAATTGGATTGTCAAATTATCGACCGGCGCGTCCTGAATGGTCCGATTTCGGTTCGCCGATGAAACAGAATGCCGACGAAATTGGTTTACTTACATCGTCGACCATCGCCGACGGAAATTATCGAGTCGGTTATCCGCTATGCCGAAGGAAGTCAATGCGGCTGCGGGTGAACAGCCGAAGGGAGATAATATGAACGATCTAAGAAGAGAAATTCCCGGTATTCATCATATCACGGCCATTGCCGGCGATCCCAGAGAGAATGTCGAATTCTACACCGGGGTCCTCGGCCTTCGTATGGTCAAGATGACAGTCAATTTCGATGATCCGAGCGCCTATCATCTCTATTTTGGTGATGAGCTCGGACGGCCGGGCACGGCCCTGACCTTCTTCTCCTGGCCGGGGGCCCGCCGAGGAAGACGGGGCGCCGGCCAGGCTGTCGCCTGTTCCTTCTCGGTGCCCGACGATTCCCTGGGGTATTGGGTTGAGAGGCTCGGTTCGCGCGGGATCAGAATAGAGGGGCGAGGCCTGAGGTTCGAGGAGGAATATATATCGTTTTCAGATCACGACGGCTTGGCGCTCGAATTGGTGGCGCATAACGGGGCCAAGGAGAAACCGGGTTGGGATAAGGGATCGGTACCCGCCGAGATGGCGATAAGGGGGTTCCATAGCGTGACACTCAGCGCCCGCAATCACGAACCGACGGCCAACTTTCTCATTGGCACAATGGGATTCAGGGCTTCCGGAGATTCCGGCAATCTATTCCGTTTCCAGACCGGCGCGGGCGACACTGCCTCGAATATCTATATCAGAAGGGAACCCGATAACCTGCCGGGGTTGGTGGCGGTCGGGACAATCCATCACGTGGCCTGGAGAACTCCCAACGATGAAGAGCAGGCCGCCTGGAGAGGTGCCCTGGCGCAGAAAGGGGCAAACGTCACACAGATAGTCGACCGTTTGTATTTTCGGTCGATATATTTCCGCGAACCGGGAGGCGTATTGTTCGAAATCGCGACCGATACCCCGGGATTCACGGTCGACGAGGCGCCTGAGCTACTCGGCACGAGTCTGAAACTGCCCCCCTGGATGGAACAGAATCGGCCTGTTATTGAGCATGGCCTGCCTCCAATCGAGTTGAAAAAGGCGTATCGGTAACGTTCATGATAGCGTCCCAACAATTGGGGTTCGCCCATAATTATGTTCCATCGCAGGCGGATATTCATGGTCGAACTCTGCTTCTGCTGCATGGTACCGGCGGCGACGAAAATGACCTTATCCCACTGGGGGAAACGCTGGCGGAGGATTCAAACATGCTAAGTCCGCGTGGAAAAGTGCTGGAAAACGGCGCTCCCCGTTTTTTCAAGCGAATCAGCGAGGGGATATTCGATATCGAGGATCTCAAGCTCAGAACCCGCGAGCTGGCCGAGTTTGTCGAGAAGGCGTCGACAATTTACGGTTTCGACCTCGATAAAGTGGTCGCAGTCGGTTTTTCCAACGGGGCCAATATCGCGGCCAGTCTGCTCCTTCTTTTCCCGAGGCTTCTGGCCGGAGCTATACTGTTCCGCCCCATGGTTCCGATTGTCCCGGAAATTAAGCCCGACCTCACCGGAGTGCCGATTCTAATTATGGCGGGAATCAATGACACTATCGTTCCCGGAGAGCACCCTGATAAGCTGGCTAAAATGCTGGCCGAGTCGGGGGCCGATGTAACACTTTCCTGGCAAGATGCCGGGCACGGCCTCGCGGCCGGTGAGGTTGCTGAGGCCGGGAAATGGCTGGACAAGACGGGAATTTAGCGGGGATTTCTTATATCTTTGCGGCCCCGCTTCCTTGGCGGCAGACGTCTAGCTTCGCAGACGTATGACTTCGTCTGTCGCGTTGCCTCATAATAAAAGGTAACCATGGGGTGTTAGAGGATTAGATTCGTTGCCTCACATTAGTGGTAACCCTGACGAGTCTGAAGATTCCTTTCAATTTCTCCTCGATTTTACTTTTTAGAATAAAGGGATTTAGGTTTTGGTGGCAAGCCTGAAGTTCGGTTATTTTCTCCTGGGCGATGTGATTGGAATGGAGAAGCCTCTGGTATGGCGTTTGAGGATATTCGTACTTTTTCAGATATTTACTGCCTTTTTTCTTTTTCTCCATGAGCTTGAATGTCGGGCAGAAGTGGTTTTGATATTGACTCCATTCGTTTGAATAGAGGCAGTTGATGAGCTCGACCAATTGGGGGTTGTCGAGACGATCGTACCCCAGAGGCTGCCTGACAAAGGACCAGTTTTTCTGTTCGACATGGGCGTTGTCGTTTTTCTTGTAAGGCCGGGAGCGGGTGAATTTGACCTTGGGATTACGGTCGGCGAAGTAGCGCAGAAGGTGATGGTTTAAGAACTCGGAGCCATTGTCGCAATCAAATCCTTTCAAGGGAAAGGCCAGTCCCTTCTCGATGTCTTTAATCTGTTCGATGACACCGTGAGCGCCATTATTCCAGGTGGCTCGGCATTCGGTCCAGCCGCTGTGGATATCGGTGAGGGTGAGGCTCCAGATGAAGTCGCCAAAAAGCGAATTGCCGCAGTGGGCAACAGTATCGGCCTCCATGAAGCCGGGCTGAGAGATATCCCAGTTATCGGTGCGGATGGGGATTTGGTTTCGTAGTAGGGTGCCCGGCCTGGTTCCCCCAAGGCCTTTGCGGCGGCCGCGGACCCGAGTCGGCAGAAGCAGACGATCAACGGTGGCGGCGCTGATGGACAGGAGCTTGGCGGTCGCTTCCGCCGAGATTTTTCCATGGGTCCCCCCTCGTAGAACGGCAGCCAGAGGGGCATGGCCGCCACCAGCTTCTTGGAACACATCTGATCGGTTGCCAGCCACACCCGCTTTAAGACTTTGAGGAGTTCGGGAAAACCATAGAGCGATCTTCGGCCTGGCCGCCCTCTAATCCTTTTCCTTTTCCGGTTCAAAAGCCTGATGGCGTATTTACGGTTGTACCCGCATACCTTACAGAACTCACCTAAGATGATCGATTTGGATTGCCGGTCGGCCTCCCGATAGCGGCCCCTGACTGCCTCCAGATAGGCATACCTCTCGCTTTTCCCCATATTACAACTCCAATTGCTGGGTTACCTGTAATATGAGGCAACGTATCCCTCAAAAACCTAA